>JAPLFH010000049.1 GCA_026390815.1 Ignavibacteriales bacterium
GGAAGTTTCAAAATTTACCCGGAAAGATTTTGGGAAAGTCCTGTAAGTTTTGGAGAAACCCGCAACAAGTTATTACTAATCCAGAATAATTCTAGGAATGTCCGGAAAGATTTTATGTAAGGTTTAAAAAAAATATTTACGCTTATGATGGAGGGTAGTGAAGATCAGGATCAAGAGTAGATATGTTTAAAAGAGACGAAAATATAATTGTAACAATAAAAATAAAATCATAGATTGAAAAGAGATAATAACCAAATGAGTATATATCATAAGTGATTTTAATTTTTTTAGTGTTGACCGTTTTCATGATCGTACCAGAAGCCCGCTTCAATAAGTAGTTGGGAAGGTTAGTTTGAGTAAGAGTACGGCAACATAGTAATATTTTAATTTTACTTCTTGCAGTCCCTATTATTGGTTCACATAATAATTTTCAAAGGGAACTGTTTATAACAGAATGAATCATTTATATTTTACTTTACTAAATATATTTTGCCCAGAAGGAGGAAGAGATGAGCTAACAGAAAGCCTTCCTAATGTTTATCTCTTTCTCAAATATTTATAAAAAGGATGCTATAAATTATATTATTCCTAGACTTGATATTTAACATAACAGAGCATGATCAAGATTCTTCCATAAAAACTGCGAAGGTGAGTGATTCAAATAATTCAACCCGGTAAGAGATTCTTTTTCAAATTCATTTCTTTATATTTATTTGTAAAAAGAGATATGCTAATGAAAAAATCTGTTTCGGAGACACGTAAATACCGGTTAGATATGAATGAGAAAATTCTAAACTCGGGCTTCCGCGATTATAATAAATTCTTTGCTCTTGATAACAAAGCTTACTTAGCTGGCGCCCTACCAGCAAAGATGAAAGAGTTGATGGGACTTGTTGGCTCGATGGTACTTAGGTGTAACGATTGCATTTTCTACCATATCGATAGATCGGTTCAGGAAGGTGCAACAAGAGAAGAATTGTACGAATCTTTTAACATTGCTCTAATTGTTGGCGGTTCCATTGTAATTCCACACCTCCGTTATGCAATGGAAGTTCTGGATGAATTATTATCTGAAAAAGAATAAAGAGAAAATTATAGATGGAAAAAACACTTCTAATTCCAAAACAAATTGTTACTGCAAATCCTGAAAATGAAATTTTAAGAAACTTTGCGGTTGAGATTGATGGAAATGTGATTACAAGAATCGCGAGCCTTTCCGAAATAGATACAGGTAATTATGATGGATTAATACTTCATTATCCTTCATTAACATTAATACCCGGTTTTGTGCAAACTCATATTCATCTTTGCCAAACACTTTTCCGTGGTTGTGCTGATGATCTGGAATTGCTTGATTGGCTTCAGAAAAAAATATTCCCGTTTGAGAATGCTCACGATGAAAATTCGCTTAGAATGTCGGCTAAGATCGGCATCAACGAATTAATAACCGGAGGAACTACAACAATTTTAGATATGGGAACCATCAATCACCAGGAAATAATTTTTGAAGAATTGATTACTTCCGGTATACGCGCTATTGCCGGTAAATGTATGGTGGATATAAATGATCTCCTCCCGGAATTCAGAGAATCAACTGAAGACTCGATTAGAACATCTTACGATTTAGCAAAACAATTTCATGATAAGGAGAATGGCAGAATAAAATACGGATTTGCGCCGCGCTTTGTTCTTTCCTGCACAGAAAAACTTTTAAAGGAAACTGCTTTGATGGCAGAGGAATTTGTAGGAAGCATTTACCACACACACTCTTCAGAGAATAAAAGTGAAATAGAGGAAGTTAGAAGATTGCATTCAAAGGAAAATATAGAGTACTTTAATCATCTTGGAATTCTTAATAACTGGACTATACTTGCACATTGCGTTCACACAAGCGAAAATGAAATTGAAATATTAAAAAGAACCGATACTCGAATTGCTCATTGTCCATCTTCCAATCTTAAGTTGGGTTCTGGTATTGCTAACATTCCGCGATATATTAAGGAAGGGATAAAAGTTTCTCTTGGTGCGGATGGTGCTCCCTGCAATAATAATTTAAGTGCGTTTACAGAAATGCGGCTGGCAGCTTTAATCCAAAAACCTTTTCACTCACCAACAGTAATGAATGCACAGAATGTATTTCGACTGGCTACAATTGACGGAGCAAAAGCTCTTAATCTTGATAATGATATTGGCAGTATTGAAGTTGGGAAGAAAGCGGATTTGGTTATGTTAAATTTGGAATCACCAAATCTTTCTTTATCCGAAGAGGACAATTCAATTTATTCGAACATTGTTTATTCCTGCACTAAAGAATCCGTAAGAGAAGTTATAATTGATGGTGAATGGAATGTTAAATCAGGAAGATCATTATTATATGATGAAACCGAGTTGTATTTTGAAGGGCAACAGGAATTAAAAAATCTGCTTAAAAGAATTTAAAGGAAAGCAATTTTGAAAGAATTAGTTTTTGCATCCAGCAATCCAGGAAAAATTATAGAAGTAAGAAAAATTTTTGATGGAGGTGATTTCCATATTATTTCTCTGCTCGATTTGAATGATGTTCCTGAAATTGTTGAAGATGGACTTACATTTGAAGAAAATGCCAAAAAGAAAGCAACCATAATTTATGAAAAGTATATGCTGCCTACCATAGCAGATGATTCTGGATTGGTAGTAGAGCAGCTTAATGGAGCACCCGGAGTAATTTCTGCAAGGTATTCTTACGAAGGCTGCACCTACGATGAAAATAACAAGAAACTATTAAAAGAACTTTCTATGTTTTCACCTCCGCACAAAGCTAAATTTGTTTGTTGTGCGGTTTATATCGATGAAAAAAAATATTATTCAGCTCTTGGCGAAGTTAAGGGTATAATTATTAATGAAGCGAGAGGTAAATTGGGTTTTGGCTACGATCCAATTTTTTTACCGGATGGTTATGATAAAACTTTGGCAGAATTGAATCTGGACGAAAAGAATAAAATCAGCCACCGTGCAAAAGCATTTAAAAAATTAAGCAAGTTGGTTTTTAATTTATAATGAAATCGATAAAACTACAATTGAAGTTATTTCTGATATTTCTTTTATCAATACATTTTATTTCTTGCAGTAAAAAGTCCAACCCTGCTGATACTAATTTAAATAATCAAGATTCTGCTCTGCAATATTATCCAGGCAACGGCGGAAGTAAATTTAATTATGCGGTTGAAACGGTTACTCAAGCTGGTATATCTTTTATGGGTTCAAGAATGGTTTCCTTTACTGGCTTGCAAAAAGTTAACAATACGGAATACTTTGTTCAATTAAATTCTACAAAACTCAGATTGGATACTGTGAAAACAAACGCATTTTTTAGACGAACTAATGCTGGCGTTTATTTTTTTCTTGATACCACTGGAGTTTATAAATATTACCAGGCTACACCAGGTTCTTCAGCTTCTATGGACTTTGACAGAGAATTAATTGTTTATTCACGTTACCTGGATCAGAGCGCATCCTGGAAAGTGTACAAAATTGGATTGAACTTTACAGATTTGGCATCGTATAATATTATTGATTTGATAGCAAATTACCTTGTGCGTGAAGATATCAGTTTGAATTTAACCAGCGGACAGGTAACTATGTCAGCTGAAAAAATAAAATATACACTCAACCTTCGTATTCCGGATAAAAACGATCCGGGTAAATTTAGCTTTAGTAGTTTTGCAGCTTTTATGTGGTTTGTTAAAGATATTGGCATTGTAAAGCTACAAGGAAATATGGCAGTAATTGAAGTACTAACCGGTAGTAGTACTAACCTGAGCGATACGAGTCAGACTATGACACAGAATTTAATTTCATACGAGATTAAATGAAAAAATTCTTTGCAATCATTTCAATTTTGTAGCGATAACTACCTGTACAATTCCAAATGTTAGTGGATGAACTTCAACAGTTTGGAATCCTGCACTTCTTAACAAATCCTGCAATTTTATCTTTTCATCAAATTCATTTACAGATTCCGGTAAATAAGTGTACGCCTCGTTGTCTTTGGAAATAATTCTTCCAATAAGAGGAAGGATTTTGTTGAAGTAAAACCGGTACAACACTTTAAATAATTTGTGTTTTGGTAATCGGAATTCTAAAATTGTTAATTTCCCATTTGGTTTTAGAATTTTCACAAAAGAATTGAAAGCTTTTGGAATGTCGTAGAAATTTCTAACTCCGAATGCTACAGTAATGTTAGTAAAAGATTTTTCCTTGAATGGAGGAAATTCAGCAACCATTTGAATTGAGTTACCTCTAATCCAATTAGCTTTTTTGTTGAATAATTTTAACATCTGAATTGAAAGATCGGCGCCAAATATATTTTTCACTCCAAGTTTTTTAGCTGTGATTGCAAAATCACCTGTACCGCAGGCAACATCCAGCAACACAGAATTGCTATTCAGCTTTGTAAGTTTTAGCGCTTTATTTCTCCAGTAAATGTCGGTACCAAAACTTAAAAGGTGATTCAGCAGATCATAACGATGCGCAATCGTATCAAAAATTCTTTTAACCTGGTTTCTTTTTTCCATTTTGATCTATAAAAATTGTGGTCTTGAAACTATGTTACTTAATAATTAATTTCGATTAAGAGATAAGGACAAACAAATGAATAAATACAAGAAAGCTATCCGGGAAAATGTCTGCTCTGTCTGTGTTGATTCTTCAGATAGCGGAGAATGTACACTAACAGAAATTGAAATCTGTGCAGTTGAAAAATTTCTACCGCAAATTGTAAAAGTTGTTCATTCCATTCAAAGCGATGATGTATTCGATTATGTTGATCTGCTGCGTAAAAACGTTTGCGTTTATTGCCGTGCACAGGACGAGATAAATAATTGTTATTTACGAGAAGATGCAAATTGCTCACTTGATAGATACTTTCCACTTATTGTTGAAACAATACAGAAGGTTGATAAAACTATTTCCGTTTAGATAAATAAAACTCCTGCTTAACCGTAAAGCGCTGCCAGTAATTGAAAATAAATTTTGCACTCCACATAGTTAAAACCATAAAAGCAAATCCGCCAACCAAATCAATAACATAATGATAACGTAAATAAACAGTAGCGATAATTAAGAGAATGCCGTTTGGAATTAAAAAATATTTTGATTTAACATTCAGCTTTGCAGAAAGATACATTATTATTAATGTCATCTGGGTGTGTCCACTCGGAAAAACGTCCCGCTGAACAATATCAACAGGATTAAGTGTACCAGTTGGGATCGATTCACCCATGTTCGTAATCTCTCTTAAGAAATTAGTAATGAGCAATCCTGGTAAGTCATTTCCTATTTTAGAAAAATCGTGAAGTGTAAATCGTGGACCAACTGCTGGTAATATAAAATATCCCAAATAGGAAAGAAAGAATCCGTACACTATGCAGAACACGCTGTAATCCAATTCAATCCATTTATTTTTAAGCATCAGGTTAATACCAAGAATAAGCGGAAGGAAATAAAAAGTAGCGTAAACAATTTGCAGCAATTCTGTAAAAAATGGATTTGCGATTTTAAACAACACTAGCGTTGGATCAACTCCAAAAATAAACCGGTCAATTGAAATCAAAACGGAGTCATAATCAGTTGGTCTTATCGGTCTTAGCATTAAATATATTTCTTTGAAGATGAACAAAATGAGCGGGAATAAGTAAAAGTAGTGAAGATATTTCCATATTTTTTTCAATGAATGATTGTCATAATAGGCAACAATTAAAATAAAAATCATCACCATAAAATTAACTATTGCCAGATAGAACCACGGATGAATGGTTGAGCAGAAAACTATATTAACAAGTGATAGAAAGAGAAAAAAAATAGTGACTACAAAATCGATAGCATTGAGGTTTAGAAAAAGTGATTTAATCGATTTCATCAGGTGGTTAGTTCATTATACATTTTGTTGGTGGAATAATCATCTTATCAATTGGTTTCTTCTTTTGTTAATGTTTTTTCCTGTACAAATTTTGTTAATACAATAAAATCTTTTTGGTCCAATTGCTCAGCACGAAGTGACAAATCGATACCACTGTTTTCAAAATTTAGCTTACCAAATATACTATTATTTAAAGAATTCTTTAACGTTTTTCTCCTGTTCCCAAAGCAAGCCTTAACTACCTTTATAAATAACTTATCGAATTTAAAATCACTTAAACCAGGTTTAAAATAAATATGAACAACAGCAGAAAAAATTTTCGGTTTTGGATAGAATACATTTGGCGATACCTTAAAACAAAATTTAATTTCAGAAAAATAGTTTAAAACTATACAAAAAATTCCATAATCCTTGGTTCCTTTTTGTGCCGTCATTCTTTTTGCCACTTCGTATTGTACCATAAAGACAGCATCATTAATGATTGATGAGTTTTCTATCAATTTGAAAACTATGGGTGAAGTTAAATTGTATGGAATATTTCCGACAACGCGCAACTTCTGATTAGAATTATTATGGATGGAATGCAAATCCAGTTTAAGAAAATCCTGATTGATTAAGTTTAACTCCGGGTACAATTCCTTAAGCTGCTCTATAACCCGGTTATCAATTTCAACTGCATAAAGATTTTTGTTTCTCCTATACAATTCTTTAGTAAGAACACCTAACCCTGGACCAATTTCAATTATTGCCTCGTTATTTTGTGGAGATATTTCTTCCACAATTTTTGCAACAATGTTCTGATCAACAAGGTAATTTTGTCCAAACTTCTTTAATGGTCTTACTCTTTCCATATTATTATTCAATTAAAGAAAATATCAATGTCAATGATATCTGTCTGATATTTTTGAGTTTTATTCTTTGGTTAAATTTAAAAATCTATATATATTCTAAAAGGAATATAACTATAATAAAATATTTTAAACAAAATAAAGGGAGCGCATATGAAAAATTATTTCTACTTATTCGTACTTTTTTTAATCTTTGTTGGCTTTCAACAAAAAGTAGTGGCTCAATCCTGTGACTTATTATACTTCTGCGTAAAATATGATGGAAAAGAAATTGATTGCAGCGACAGGTTTACTGCCGGTAAAATTACGGTTATGGCTAAATTAGCAAAAGAAATTTTCTTCACAAAAGTTATCGTTCAGCTTGATAAGTATAATCCGCGCGAAGGGAAGTTTGAGTATGTTAGAGAATATCCTTTCGATACAGAATCGACTATGACTTATATCTTTTTTAATGAAATTGAATTCACTGATCGGGGATTTTACCGGGTCTTTTTACTCGATCCGGATAAAAATACAATTACCAGTGCATTAGTAGAAATAATTTAAATATTCATTCAGTTATCGTATTTTACTCCTGTAAATTTTCTGGAGAAAAAAATTGGTTAAAAATTACATCATCAGTGTAGATTTTGGCGGAACAAAAATACTGGCTGCATTGATCAATCCAAAAGGCAAGATCATTGCTAGATCAAAAACTGTAACGCAACCGGATAGCGGTAAAGCGGGAATGTTTAAAGCCCTTGTGTTGACAATTAAAAATGTTTTAGCAGAAGGTGAAGTTGAAGAAGGTAGTGTAAAAGCAATTTGTGTTGGAATTCCCGGTTCAGTAAATCCATATACTGGCATTATCGGATCAGCACCAAACTTAAAAATTTCCAATTTTAATTTTCGGGAAGTTCTTGCTAAACATTTTTCCATTCCCATTTTAATTGAAAATGATGTTAATCTTGGAGCGCTCGGTATTCTGCGGTATGAATTAAAGAAGGAAGGTACAAATGTTCTTGTAGTTTTTGTTGGAACCGGTATTGGCGGCGCTTTAATATTTGATAGAAAACTTTACAGGGGTACAAATTATTTTGCCGGAGAAATTGGTCATATGGTTATTCAGCCAAATGGACCGCTTTGTGGATGTGGAAAACATGGTTGCTTTGAAGCTCTGGCAAGCAGGCTTGCAATTGTTAGAGATATTAGAAAAGATTTGAAGAAAAAGAAACGAGGTGTTTTAAAACACTTTGCCATTGGTAACAAACCGATTAAGAGTAAAGCTCTTGCTCTTGCAATTAAAAAGTTGGATCCTATTGCAGTTAAAAACGTAACCAAGGCTTGTGTGATAATTGGACAAAACCTTGCAAGTATCACCAACCTTTTGAATCTTGATATGATAGTTCTTGGTGGCGGAGTTATAGAAGCACTTGGAAAGTTTATGCTCCCCAAAATTAAAGCATCATTTAAGGATTATGTTTTGAAAGATGCCGGCAGAGAAGTGCAAATAATTGCTACTGCGCTTGGTGATGATGCAGCACTTTATGGTGGACTTGCACTGGCTGACGAAATGGAAGAATTAACAAGGAAAAATAATAGTTAAGAATAAGGTGAATTTGAAATTGTAAAGTGCAAACTTATTTGCCCGGCAAGCTAAATGTAAATTTACTTCCTTCATTTTCTTTGCTTTCTACATGTATACTACCGTTATGTTTTTCCACAAATTCCTTACATAGTAGTAGACCTAAACCGGTGCTTTCCTCTCCTTCAGTTCCTATTCGTCCTACCTTTTCTTCCATCTTAAATAATTTATTACATAGGTCCAAAGACATTCCAATTCCACTGTCCGTTACTGATATTTCAACAGTATTGTTTTCTGTTTGATTTGATCGGACAACTATTTTACCACCTTGCTTTGTGAACTTAACGGCATTTGATAAAAGGTTTCGTAAAATAGTATTTAGCATTGCTTCATCTGCATAAACTTTTTGATTCAACGGAATTTCAGATATTATATCAATCCCTTTTTGCTCTCCTCTTTTAATTATAAGATCAATATTCTGAGTAACTATTTCTGATAAAACAATTTCGACCGGATTAAAGCTTACCGCATCTTGCTGCATACGAGCCCATTCCAATAAATTTAACAAGAGTTTATAAAGGTTATTTGCTGAGTTATTCATTCCTTTAGTTAAATTAGATAATTCTGTAAGTGAAAATCGTGTTATGTCATCAGCCATTAATTGTGTTATTCCAATAAATCCCTGAAATGGACTTCTCAAATCGTGAGCGATGATGGAGAAAAATTTATCTTTTGTAGCATTAAGTTCCTGAAGTTGATTGTTCTGCTGTTGAATAATTAATTCATTTTGCTTGCGTTCGGTAATATCTCGTTCTATAAACAAAATATTTTCTGGATTGCCATTTGAATCAAGCAAAACTGTAGAATTCACATCGATATAAAATCGGCTATTATCTTTTTTTATAGCCAGATATTCTTTAAGCTTATTATCGTTTTCACCTGCAATCAGTTTGTGAATGTTATCAAGCAATATTTTGTGGTTAGAAGGATCAATAAAATCAAGCACTGATTTTCCAATAAATTCCTCTTTTAGTTCGATGGAGTAGCCATACATTTCTGCTAATTTATCAGACATTAGCTGCATCTTTCCGTCCAGCGATATCATACCTATTCCATCAGGTGAAGCTGATATAATAGCTTCCAATTTTTGGTTACTTTTTTGCAAAGCCTCTTCTGCTATTTTGCGTTCGGTAATATCACGTTCAACATACAAGATGCTTTTGGGGTTGCCGGCGGAATCAAACAAAATCCTTGCATTTACATCAATATTGAACCTGCTATTATCATTTTTTATTGCCAAATACTCAGTAAGTTTTTTGTCGTTTGTGCCGGAAAGTAACTTGCGGATATTGTCCTTTAACAAGTTGTGATCTGCTGGATCAATAAAATCAAATATTGGTTTATCTATAAACTGATCTTTTTGCTCAAAAGAATAGCCATGCATTTTCACTAATTTTTCGGAGATAAGTTGTATCTTTCCATCCAAAGATGCCATTCCAATACCATCCGGTGAGACTGATATAATGGCTTCCCATTTTTGGTTGCTTTGTTGCAAAGCTTCTTCAGTCAGTTTACGTTCGGTGCTGTCACGTTCAACAAAAAGAATACTTAATGGATTTCCTTCGGAATCATTTAAAACTGTATAATTAATTTCAATATAAAATCGGGTATTATCTTTTTTAACAGCCAGATATTCTTTTATTTTATAGTCGCTTTCACCCGTAAGTAATTTGCTGATATTATCCTGCAACATTTTATGATTCGATGGATCGATAAAATCTAAAGCTGATTTTCCAATCAGTTCATTTTTATCTTCGATAGAATAACCATGCATTTTAAATAATTTATCAGAAAAAAATTGCATTTTTCCATCTATCGATATCATTCCTATACCATCAGGTGAAGCAGATATAATAGCTTCCAATTTTTGGTTGCTTTGCTGCAAAGCTTCTTCGGCAAGTTTTCTTTCAGTAATGTCAGTTAAAAAGTTTAGAGTAGCTGGGGATCCTTCCCAATCGATCAACACTGCATTCATATAAACCCAACGGGTATTCCCTTCTTTGTTCAGCAATCGGAAAATGTAATAGCTGGGAACATATTCACCGCGTAATCTTTTCAGATGATTTTCGACTACCAGGGTACGATCGTCCGGATGGATAAACAGTTGAAAAGGTGTGGTTTCAATTTCCGTTTCTGAATAACCCGTCATGGTTCTGGTCATCGGATTAGTAAGCCGGACCATTCCCCCTTGTACTACAACTATTGCTTCATTTGCGCGATCAACAACCTGATGATATTTTTGCTCGCTTTCCCTTTGCGCCTCTGCTGTTTGTTTATGCTCTACAATTTCTCTTGTTAGTATTTCATTTGTTTGTTTCAAATTATCGTTTGCTTCAGAAAGTTGTTTCGTTCGTTCAACAACCAACTCTTCCAGGAACTGATTTCGATCTACCAGTTCTTTCATAGGATAAATTTCTCCATCCCGAACCAGGTGGTAGGGAATGGATATACTACTGTGCGAAATTTTCCAACCATTAGTTTCCTTGCAAAAAATAAGCACCAGGCGCGCTATCTCCCGTGAAAGGATTTCGTCCTTTATTGGTAATTGAATTGTGAAGAAACTGGTAGCTACTGCAATTGTTTCTGATAATGATTGGATGGACAGATCCTTTAGTTCGATATGAATTGGATCCTTGACCTGGGCAAAGTCCTGGCGGGTAATTGCAATCCATTCTGCTTTATCTTTTACTAAAAAATCTCCACCCCCGGTAAAGCCGGAAAAGTTATCACTGAAATATGTTGTAAGGTTATCATCGCGTGAGGAATACATCTGCAGGTAATTATCAAACAGTTGCCGGATGTTTTGTTCGTCCTGCAACTTCATTGTGTCGTTTATGGAATCGCAAGAATGTTGGTACTTCGTAATGGAATTTTCAAGCTCAAATTTTAACTTTATTTGTTCTTTGATATCTTTTTCATATTTAGATTTCAGTATAGCATTCTCTTGTTTTAGTGTGTTTAATTCCAGTAAAAGTGCTTCTTTAGTTTTAGAACTCTTTTTCATAATCTATTTACTTGTCATTCAACTAAATTGGTTTTTGAAGTGTAAAATAAAATGTACTGCCTAAATTTTCTTTACTCTCAACCCAAATCTTTCCATCATGTTTTTCTACAAATTCTTTGCACAGTAATAAACCTAATCCAGTACTCAATTCACCTTCAGTACCTTTTGAACTTACCTGTTCACCAACTATAAAGAGTCTATTTAAATCTTTGTTTGATATTCCAATACCAGTATCACTAACCGATATTTCTATGATTTCGTTTTCACTGTATTTGGCATTTACTGTTATTGTTCCATCTTTTTTTGTGAATTTTACCGCATTGGAAATAAGATTTCTTAGAACCGTGTTAATCATTTTTTCATCAGCTAAAACATTTATAGAATCTTCAACTTGATTGATAATTTTTATCCCTTTTTGTTTAGCGCGCTCCATATTAGTAGAGATATTTTGAGAAGCCATTGCAGATAAGTTTTGTTTTTGTAAATTGAAATTCATTTTTCCCCGTTGCATTATAGCCCAGTCCAGTAAATTTTCCAACAATTTATAAAGATTAACGGCAGATTCATTTAAAGCACTACTAAATTCTGCAATTTCGGATATGGTAAAATCTTTGCTTTCAGTTGCCATTATCTTAGTCATGTTTAAAAAACCATTGAATGGACTTTTTAAATCGTGAGCAATTATTGAAAAGAATTTATCTTTTTCGGCATTCGAGGTTTTTAATTCTTCAATGTATTTACTCATTTGCAATTCTGCAAGCTTCCTTTCTGTAATTTCTCTGCCCAAACCAACGATACCAATTATGTTTCCTTCATTATCTAGCAAAGGCACTTTAGATGTTAAATTCCATCTGGTTGCACCAGATACATCATCCATAGGTTCTTCCCGATTGATTAGAGGTTTACCGGATTTGATTACCGCTTGTTCGTCAGAGTGGAATTGTGATGCTAACTCGTAAGGTAAAAAGTCAAAGTCCGTTTTGCCAACAATTTCATCCGGATTTGTTATTCCCATACGAGTTACTAATGCCTTATTACAAATAATAAACTTGCCATTTGTATCTTTTGCATAAATACGATCTGGAATATTTTCTATTAACGTATTAAGGAGATTTCGCTCTCTTGCCAATCTTTCAACATAGTTCTTTCTCTCTGTTATATCTCTAAAAACACTAAGTACTACTTTTTTGCTTCCTTCAAATTCCATATAGGCGTTTGTCACTTCAAACCAAACTTTTCGGTCATCCCATAAATGAAGCTCTCTTTCAAACTTAGGTTCAATTTTATTTTCCAAAAATCGAAGTTTAAAAGCCACCATTTTAGAATTCTTTTCATTGAGATCAGAAATTTCATTTATACTTTTATGAAACAAAACTGAAAGATGTGATCCTTCTAACTGGTCCCTTGTAAGTCCAATCATATTACAAAAAGCATCATTAACTAAAAGGATCTTACCATCCTGATCCATGATTCTCATTCCATCAAGAGAAACATTCCAAACTGTTCGGAACTGTTCATTATATTTTTGAATTTCTCTTTCTGCACGTTTCCGATCTGTTATATCACGTCCTATTCCGGCAATGCCAATAATATTTCCTTTTTCATCTTTCAAAGGTAGTTTAGAAGTGAGTAACCAGCGCTGATTACCATTCTCATCAATAACATATTCTTCTTTGTTAAGGACTGGTTTGCCAGATTGCATTACTAATTGATCGTCTGCTATGAATTTTTCTGCCAGTTCTTTTGGGTAAAACGCAAAGTCATCCTTACCCAAAACTTCGGTTTCTGATTTTGCTCCCAGATAATGTAAATCTGTTAGGTTGGCAAGTGTTTTACGGCAAGCAAGGTCTTTGGAATAAATTGAATCGGGAATATTATCAACTAGTGTACGTAATAGTAATCGTTCGTTTTGTAAAGCCTGCTCAGCCCGTTTTCTCTTAGTGATATCATGGAATGACCATACCCGCCCGATTGAGGAATCATTCATTATAAAAGGAGCTGAAAATCTTTCAAATATACGTCCGTCCTTAAAATGAAGTATATCCAAATCTTCATCAGGCGAATTGTAGAGTTGACGGATTTTAGAAATAAATTCTTCTGTGTCTACTAACTGGTCCATTATAAAATTCAATAAAATATTATCATCCCCGGAATCAATTATTGATTTAGGAATTTGCCAAAGTTCAGCAAATCTATTGTTGGTTTTGATAACCTTTCCTATACTATCAACTGCAAGAATTCCATCAGCAGTTGATTCAAGAATAACATTCAATTTAACATCGCTTTCTCTAAGCGCTTCTTCGGCTTGTTTACGTTCAATAGCAAAAGCAATTTGACTACCCACCGATTCAAGAAATTGAAGATCACGTTGGTTGTATATATCTTCCTTTTCGTAGTGTTGAAGAACTAAAACACCGATAGTTCTGGAAGGAGTTTTTAATGGTACACCAATCCAGGATGGAGAATTTGTTCCAACTAATTCAACCTCATTTCTTTCTACAAGCTGGTCAAATAATTCTTGTGAAAGCAATAAAGGTTTACCTATGCTGAATACATGTGAGGTACAACTTTTACGCATCGCTATTGGTTCTGGGGTTGTATCGAATTTATCTACAAAAAAGGGAAAACTAAAAAGTCCTGTGTTTTGTTCATGCAATGCAACAAAACAATTTTCCGCATATATTACTTTTTTTAGAGATTGGTGCATCAATTCAAGTAAATCATGCAGATTGTTAGTAGTTGTAATTCCTTGTGTAATCTCATATAATACATTGCGTTCTTCTTCTGTCCGCTTACGTTCGGTGGCATCACGTACTATTGCCTGAATCATTACATTGTCCTCAATGTAAATCCGGTTGAGACTCACCTCAGCGTCAAATGGTGTTCCATCCAATTTTATATGCTTCCAATCAAACGATTGAGGTATACCGGAAAGAGCCGCATTTATTTTTTCAAGTGCTTTTTCTTTTGAATCTCTTCCATCTGGTTGGTTTGGAGGAGAGAACTCGTATGGTTTTCGATTTAGAATATCTTCTCTTCGGCATTGAAACAATTGTTCAGTTTTAAAATTACAGTCAATAAAAGAATCATCCTTCATTAGAAAGATAGCATCATTGGCGTTCTCAAACAGGGCTCTAAATTTCCCTTCACTTCGTTGGATAAACTCTTCTACCCGCTTGCGTTCGGTTATATCATTTTCAAACGCGGTTTTTAAAGCAGCATTCTCTTGTTTAAGAGTATTCAATTCTTGTAAAAGTTCGTCTTTAGTTTTATTAATCTTTTTCATAGTCTATTTAGTCTTCTTGTATTTCATTTGATTTTTGACAAAGTAAAAAGCAATACGTTAATTACATTCTCTTTGTTTTCTATCCCTGTTTTCCATTGATGTTTTTTGATGAATTCTTAACAGAGTAATAAACAATTAGGAATTCTTTCGCATGTTGTATTTTGGAACAACTGTTAAATTCTAAACTTACCAGGTTCGTCAAATTCATTGCAACGCAATATAAAATTAAGTATGGGAAATATAATTTTTTATTTCCTTGGGGGCTTTCCATTCAAGTTGAAAGCACCCATAAATTAGTCGCTATTTTATCGGGAAGATACCTTATTAAATGAGAAAAGAAAAGTGCAAACATTTAACATTAAATTGAAATATTTGGACGAAAACGTTTACTAACTTAGAAACGAAATTATTTTCTATTAAATAAACATCAAGTATTCTGCGGGATTAATAAAAAGTACAGGTAAGCCAAATTACAATTGAAAAGTTTTTTCTATCTTTTCTAATTCTTCGGTTAGAACTGTCCATTTGTTCAAATAATTGTCCAGTTCTTTCTTGTTAACAACATACTCTGCATTCTTCTCTTTTGCTAATGCAGGATTGGAAAAAACTTCAGTTTCACCTAATTCCTTTTCCAACTTTGCTTTCTGTACTTCCAGCCGGGCAATTTCTTTTTCAATTATTTCAATTTCCTTAATTAAATGTTTGGTAGCAATATATTTTTGCTGCCGTTGTTCAGCTTCAATTCTTTTTTGATCTTTACGATTACTTCCACTGCTTGCGGTTTTTTGATTTAATGCTTCGTTCTTTTCTTGTTCAGCAATTTCTTTTTTCTTCTCAAGGTAATATTCAATACCGCCATGGAAAAGCTGGAAATAATTTCTTCTAATTTCAAGAACCTTATTAACAATCGGCTGTAAAAAATCAACATCGTGCGAAACTAAAATCAGTGTTCCCTTAAAATCAACGAGCGCTTTTTGCAAAACTAATTTTGATGTATAATCCAGATGGTTAGTTGGTTCATCAAGAACAATCAGGTTTGCTTTTGTTAAAAGAATTTTTGCAAGTGCCACACGGCTTTTCTCTCCACCGGAAAGTACTTCAACTTTCTTAAAAACATCATCACCGGTAAACAGGAAAGAGCCAAGTATTGAACGAAGCTGCCCGATAGTTTTATTCTTGGCAATATCTTCCACCGACTGAATGATATCCAGCGAAGGATCTAAATTATCAGCAACTTCCTGTGCGTAGTATGATATAATTGCGTTATGCCCAACAATTTTTTTACCACCGTCAACTTCAATTTTTTCAGCAATAATTTTTGCCAGTGTTGTTTTACCAGCACCATTCGGACCAACAAAAGCAATCTTATCACCCCTATCGATTTTAAAGTTGATTCCATCAAATACAATATTATCTTCAAAAGCTTTTTTTATTCCGATTAATTCCATTGGAACAACACCGCTTGGTGGCGGCTCAGGAAATTTTAAATGGATTCCAGCTTCAGAATCGGGGAGCTCTATCAACTCAACTTTATCAAGCTGTTTTATTCTGCTTTGAACTTGTTTTGCTTTTGTGGATTTGTATCTGAATCTTTCTATAAATCTTTCTGTTTCTTTAATTTTTTTTTGCTGAACTACAAATTTATTTTCTAATTGCTCGTCTCTTTCAACTTTGAATTTAAGGTATGCATCATAATTTCCATTAAAGGAATTAACTTTATGAAGAAACATTTCGAGAGTTTTTTCTGTAACAGAATTTACAAAATGTCTGTCGTGAGAAATAATAACCAACGCACCTTCATAACCTTTCAGGTAAGAGATAAGCCATTCCAATGAGTCAAGATCAAGGTGATTCGTCGGTTCATCAAGCAGAAGAATATTATGGTTTGAGAGAAGCAGTTTGGCAAGTGCAATTCTCATCTGCCAGCCTCCGGAAAATTCATTAGTTAATTTCAAAAATTCTTTTTCGGTAAAGCCAAGACCAATTAAAACTTTTTCAATTTCAGAATCAATTCCATAAAAGCCAATTTCTTCCTTTCTATGATGAATTGCTCCAAACTGGTAAATCAAATCATCGCGCTCTTCTTCCGTTATTGAAGTGTTCAGCAATTCAGTAATTTCATCTTCGCGCTTTTGTAAATCATTTATAGAAACAAGCGATGATTTAACTTCTTCAAATAGTGGTTTACCGGTATGAGTTACAATTTCCTGTGGAAGGTACCCAATCGTAATTCCTTTTTGTTTTAATACTTTTCCTGTTTCAGGCTCCTGCGATCCAAAAATAATTTTAAGAAGTGTAGTTTTACCAGAACCATTGGCTCCTACCAACGCTAATTTATCTTTTGAGTTGATTTTGAGACTTACATCTTTGAAAAGATACTCGCCGGTAAATTGTACGGAGATGTTTATTAGATCGATCATTTTTTTGCGGGTCAGAATTAGTAGTTTAGAAATACGGAAATATAGAATGCCGGAATAATTATGACCAGGTAATTAAAATCTATTGTCGTATTTCTTTGTTTTTTTATTAAAAACATCAGCTCATCATTACTGCATTTTTTTAGAAATTATTTTTTGATTATCGCAACTTTACCAACTCCAACATTATTTCCTTCTTTGTCGTATGCAACAATTAAATAAACTCCGCTGTTAACAAAATTTCCATTTATATCACGACAATCCCATGTTGCTATCCTGCCACCGGGAGATGAGAAGTTTGTAATTAATTTTCCGGTTATGGTTAGAATTTTTATATCAGTATCTCTAATTAATCCATCAATAGTTATGCTTGTAGATTTACCATCATCAAGTACAACAGGATTGGGTGAAACCAGAATGTCTGAAAAATTTTCTTTTGGATTGATTGATGGAGTAGTTAAGGATGCAAGCCCGTAATCTGTTCCAAAGTAAATTAAACCGGTGTTGTTATCGATAGCTATGCTTTTAATTATATCGTAAGGCAAAGGGCTATTAGATGAATTATAATTCGCTAAGATTTTAGTTCCATCAGATGAAACAACAAAAACTCCCTGCTGTGTTCCAATCCATTTTTGGTTAAGCGCATCCACTGCAATTGCATTTACAACTTGAGTACGTAATAAATAAAGACTGGTTATTTTCTTTGGGTCGCGTGTATTGGAAATTATGTTTATTCCAGCGCTTGTACCAATCCACATTTCACCTCTTCTATCAATTGCAAAAGAATTAATTGATTCGGAGTTTAGTCCGTTGGCTAAAGAAATAGATCCCCAGCCATCAACATCACTTGTGTACAGTGGTTTAGTATCATTAAAATAAAAAATTCTTTCCCCGGTTGAACTCTCGGAGTTACCAACAATCATCCACTTAGTATCGGATTGATCAATCAGCAAACCGTATCCGTTCAAAATTTCGTTGGTTAGGATATTGGAATAAAATTGCCATGTGCTATCTGTTTTTAGAACAGCTAAATGTTGTTTATTAGCAGATTTATAAGTAAGAATCCACAGATTACCGCGTGCATCATTTGCTAATCCTTGCACCACAACAAATTCCGGGTTATTCGATATGCCGAATAGATCAGTGTTAAATGCATTAAAAATCTGGAATTTATTATTTGAATATCTTGTAAAACCGTCTCCCCAGTTTAATGTATAGATTGTATTATTTGGATCGACGTAAATTTTAATTATTGTATTGAAGTTAGCATTTGGAACATCATCTTTAGTGTAGTTTGTCCAGGTAGAGCCATCAAATTTATAAAATCCTGTAGCAAATTCATTAGAACCACTACCAGACCAAAGATTCCCATTCTTATCTACGGCTAATCCAAAAAAGAAATTTGAACTTGGTCCATCCGGAGCAATGTATTGATTAATACCAGACAGAGTAACTTTAGCCAAGCCATTTTTTGTTAGTCCATAAATTTGTTTATCTACAAGAACTATCCGCTGGCAAGTTGGTATTGATGGAAAAGGTTGAGTAATAATTCCATTTGAATAAACATAAATTTTATCGTAAGAAAGGATAAATAAAGAATCATTACGAACTTCCATATCAGATATTAAAGAATTGTTAAATGATGGCAGAAAAATTTTCCATGTTGTGTCTGTAAAAACAGCTAAACCTTTATCGGTTGAAACTATAATTGAATCCTTGTATTTAACAAATTTGAAAGTTGAATTTGAAGGCAGACCTTTGCTGGTAGTATAGTTTTCCCAGGATTCTGGAGCCGATAAATTTGTAGCACCATCTTTTTGTTTGGCTATTCCGTTTTCAGTAGCAACAAAAAGTAGTTTATTTCTAAACGAGCTTTTTATTTTAGTATCGGATGTTATATTACCGAACTTCAGGAATGTATCAAAAAATGAAAATGTCTTTACGTCAATTAGAGATAAACCAAAATCCGTGGAAACATAAACTGTATCACCTTCAACCCGTAAGTCATTAATTTGTTTTTGTGTTTTGGAGGAGTTATATATTTCTAAAATTCGTTTTATAAAAGTATTAGTACCAGGATCATATATATCAATCATTCCATCCAAACTGCCGAACCAAATGTAGCCATTTTTGTCTACCGCAATAGTAGTTAACTGGTTGTTACCCAATCCTTTTGCTTTATTGAACTGAGAATAGGTGCTATTATTAAAATTGAAATAAAATGCTCCTCCACTTGTTGCAGCCCAAATTCCATCCGGAGTTATTAGAGCATCGCTTATTGATTTCATATTAGTAAAGTTTTTCCAATTGCCAAGCTGCTGTGCGGAGATTTGTAAACTGAGTAATGTACACAGTAAGGATAAGATTATTTTCTTCATTTGACTATTGATCCTATAAAATTGTTATTGTAAAGATGTTTATAGGGTCTCCTTTAACGATTTGAGGATTTATTTAGCAGATTTCAAATCTGCCACTTTTTGTTTGTAAATATAACATTTTTAGTTAAAGGAGGAACTACCAATAAAAGTTTCCTTGTGGTTTGATTAACTTTTTCTCTTTATGTAGATTGTGCTTGAAAAATTTATATTTGTACAAATGGAAAACCGGTTCAATTCTTACAGCAAAATAATTTACAAGTATCGCTACCTGGTTATTGCAATTATAACACTTGCAAGCTGGGCACCCGTATTATTCGTTCCATTTATTAATGATGATTATCAAATCCTGGGTTATCATTTAAATAAAGGATTCATTTCTTTATTCCAACCATTCTGGCGGGCGGATATTTCTCAATATTATTGGCGACCGCTGGGAAATATTATTCATCCATTAGTATTAATGATTGGTGGATTTAATCCAATCGCTTTCAGAATTACCAGTTTGCTAATTTATCTTTTCTGTGGCTTCATCATTTTAAAAGCATTGGATAAGATTGGATTTTCAAAATCGGTTTCTATGTTGGCGGTTTCAATTTTTATGGTGCTTCCATCTCACGAGCTTGAAGTAGCCTGGATTGCGGATGCAGGCGAATCATTGTTTACCTCCTTTCTGCTTCTTTCATTTATAAACTATTATGATGGATATGAAAATGAATCTAATAAAAAATTGCTCTTTTCAATTTTATTTTTTATAGCAGCGGTTCTAATTAAAGAAACTGCATTTGCTGGAATATTTATTCCAGTTATTGTTGTTGTGGCAAAGGGAGATTTTACCAAGAAGAAAATATTCAGAACATCATCGCATGTTTTAGTTGCTTTCGCCGCAGTGATTTTTATTTTGGTGTATAGATTTGTTTTCATTGGCGGAACTCCGTTTAATTCAATTCATTTCGCTAACTCTGGACCAATAAAATGGATTTTAAATTTATTAATCTACATACCGCTTTCATTTTTTCCACCGGAAGCTTTGGAAAGATTGTTGTATTTATCGCATAATATATTCTGGATGTTTTTATTTGCCATTGCTTTTATTTCTCTAATCTATTTGTTAGTTAAATTGTTTTTAAAGTTTGATAAAAGGGAAAAAAGAATTGTATTTACCGGCGTTCTCTGGTTTACAATTTTTGTTATTCCAGCTTTACCAAATTTGATGCGCTGGTACATATTTGCTGCTTCATTTGGTTTTGTAATTATCATTGCAATAATCCTGGAACACTTGTTTTACAACAACCATAAACAAAAAATAATTTACATATTAATTTTATTCTTCATCCTAATTACTTCAGCATATAATTTTAGTTTGATGATGCGGTGGGAAAAAGCTGGGGAAAAATTGGATAAAGCATTGGTTAGCCTTGATGAAATGAAGAATGAAATTAAATCTGATACCATTTTTGTTTGGGGCATTCCGGATAAATTAAACCGGGTTCCTATGATGAAGCTTGGAGTAAAAGAAACAGTCCAATGGGCGCTGGACACTAAAAAGATTGAAGTATTGGCTCCATTAAGAGTTGAATTGATTAATGAAAATTCTAAGGTCAAGCTCGTTTCCTTTTCTGATTCCAGCTTGGTATTTGAAGTTGTAGGTGGAAGATTCTTGCGAGAGGGAAGTGAATCCAGATCAATAATACAGGAAGATGTTTCGTCATTCAATTATGAAGGAAACAAGTATAGAATAGAAACTAAAATCGATAAATCAAAAAATGTTCTTTCCAGTGTAGAAATCATTTTGAACAAAAAAATAGTAACCGGCAAAGATCAGTTTTATTTTGATGGGGAAAAATTTATTAATATTGGAAGACATATTAAAACTATTAAAAAGCAAAATCCTGGTGAAATTTAATTATTAAAACTATCCAAATTAAACTTCAAAACTTCCCGTGCATAGTAAACGGATTTAATCATTTTTTTAAGATTTATAATTCTCAAAGCCTTGTTTAGAAGATCAATATATGGTTCGTCTTTATATTTTTGCAGCAAATACTTTGTAGCAAGAGAAACATTTTTTTTTGTTAAAGATACATGTTTTGTGTTGCCTTCTAAGTAATAATTAACAAGCGGTTCATCAATACCTTTAGCTTTCCAATGTTTTAATATGCGAATGTACAGATCATAATCCTGAAAACATGGTAATTGCTCATCGAATCCTTTTTCTTCAATAAGAATGAGGCGCCGGATCATAACTGATGAAGTGATTCCGATAAAATTATCTTTCATAATTGATCTGAAGTGATTATTGTCTGGTGCAGTTTTGAATGAAAATTTTTTGCTCAGACCAAAAATTAAAAGTCCTTTTCTAATTGTGCGTCTTCCTGTATAACAAATTCCTACTAACGGATTCGACTCCAAACTATCAACTTGTTTTTGAAGTTTTTCCGGAAGCCATTCATCATCGTCATCAAGAAAAGCAATGTATTCACCTAAAGCGAACGATATCCCTTTGTTGCGGGCAACCGCTCCACCAGATTGTTTTTCTAAACGAAAATATTTCAGTCGTTTATCTTTTAACTTTTCAATTATTTCCTGGGTTTGATCGGAAGATGAATCATCAACAACAATAATTTCCAAGTTAGTTAAAGATTGTTTTAAAACACTCTGGATGGCTCTTTCAAGCAAAGCACATCTGTTTCTTGTAGGTATAACAACGCTTACGATTGGCAATTATTTTTCATTCATTAAATTGATTTGATAAATAAAATTTTCAACCGAATTATGGATCAGTAAAATCAAATATCTTATTTGCTACTATTTGTTCTTAGTACCAATTTCTGTCATCAAATCTGCCATTTCAATTGCGCTTATTGCAGCATCCCAGCCTTTGTTGCCGGATTTGGTTCCTGCTCGTTCAATGGCTTGTTCAATAGAATCTGTAGTTAATACACCAAACGTAACCGGCACACCATACTTTAAGGAAGTCTGTGCAATTCCTTTTGTCACTTCGGAAGCGATGTATTCAAAATGAGGTGTAGCGCCGCGTATTACAGCACCCAAACAAATTACAGCGTTATATTTTTTTGTTCCGGCAAGTTTATCTGCAGCAAGTGGAATTTCAAATGAGCCGGGGACTTTGATAACATCAACACTGTTTAAATCGGCATGGTGCCTGTTTAAGCAATCGATTGCTCCGTCTAAAAGTTTTTGACTAATAAGATCATTAAACCGGCTTACAACAATTGCAAATTTATAATTTTTGGCTGAGAGTTTTCCTTCAATTACGTTGTACATTTTTTCTCCTTTATGCACTATTCTTTGTTAGCATTTTTTTCATAGCTTCCAGGTCAGAAAAAGGAATTGTGAATTTACCAAAGTTATCTTCATCACCCCGTTTACCACCATGGAAATCTGAACCACCGGAGGCAAGAAGACAATACTCATTCACTATTCCCCGGTAAAATTTTATCTGAGAAGGGTTATGAGATGGATGGAGAACTTCAATTCCATCCAATCCAAAATTAATTAAACTTGTTAGTATTCGTTCCTGTATAAATCCTGGATGAGCGATAAAAGATAACCCATCAGCATCATTAATTAATTTTAAAGCGCTTTGAGGTGAAACGTGTATCTTCCTTTCGAAAGCGGGACAATTGTTTCCAATATATCTATCAAAAGCATCATAAAAACTATTAACATAACCAGCTTCCAATAAAGCATTTGCAATATGTGGTCTTCCTACTGCGCTATTCATTGCTATAGACATAACGTGATCAAAAGAAAGCGCTACACCAATGTTATTTAATTTCTTTACAATGCGCTGGGCACGGTTATAACGTTCCTGTCTGAAAAAGCTTAAGTATTTCTGAAATTCTTCATTTTCAATATTAATAAAATAACCGAGTAAATGAACTTCTTTATCTTCAAGGTCTGTGCTTATTTCAACACCAGAGATAACTTCAACACCTATCTGTTTTCCAATTTCTGTTGCTTCTGCAATTGCGCTCAAATTATCGTGGTCTGTTATACTTATTATATCAAGCCCTAATTGTTTGGCTTTATAAACTATTTCCGATGGTGTATAAAATCCATCAGAACATTTAGTGTGTACGTGCAGATCTACTTTTAGTTCCATAAAAGGTAACGGTAAAATATTAACCGTAATTCTCCTTGAATTTTTCATAATTCAATATTCGTAATTTCGATCCATCTAACTCAAGTAAACCTTTCTTGGCAAATGAATGTAGAGTTCTAGAAATTGTTTCTCTTGAAGTTCCAGCCATATTTGCTAAATCTTGTTGTAAAGGTAGTTTTTCAATTTCCACAATACCATGTTTAATCTTACCAACATCATCAGCAACCTGCAAAATTACAGTAGCAACTTTTCCTTCAGCATCTTTTAAAGATAGAGCTTTTATTTTCATATCAGCGGCTCTAAGTCTTGCTGTTAATTCCTGCAACAGTGCAATTGATACTTCAGGATGAGTTTTTAAAAGATCAATAAAATCATTCCTTTGAATGATAAAAAGTTCAGATTCTTCTGTTGCAGTAACAGTTGCCGATCTGTTTAAGCCATCAAGTATTGCCATTTCTCCAAAAAAGTCAGATTCTGATAAAATAGTTAAAATTACTTCTCTACCATCTGTGCTGGTTCTTGCTACTTTTACTTTTCCTTTTGTAATAACAAATAAAGCAGAACCAACCTCTTCTTCCAATAAAATTACAGTTTCTTTTGGGTAAATTTTCTTTTTACCTAATCCGGCAATTTTTTCAAGTGTCTCTTTGTCAAGATCAGCAAAAATTGGAACATTCACTAAGAATTCCGCTAAACTTAAAGCTAGCATTTCAACCCTCTTATATTTTGAATGTAAATTATTTCTAATATCATAAAATTTTTTTTAATAAGGTAAAGATTTTGCGAAAATTTAATTTTCTCCAGTGCTAATATAATTATTTTTAATAAAAATGCTAATAAAAAGGTTTTAGAGTACGTGCACACTTAAATTAAACAATCAAATTTGGATTGAAGTGCAATAATGAAAAGTTAATGATTAATACAGCTAAATTTTGCAGTAATTAATCATTCTTAGCATACCTTAATTGATATTATAGCGTTGAATAACTATATTTACACAGCAATTTTAATAAAGAAAACTTATTTAGGAGGTACTAATTTTATGGCAGTCAATGTTGGAATTAATGGATTTGGAAGAATTGGCAGATTGGTTTTTAATGCCATGGTGGAGAAAGGTTTGTTAGGTAAAGAAATAAACGTTATTGCAGTAGTTGATGTTAGTACAAATGCAAAATATTTCGCGTATCAATTAAAATATGATTCTGTTCATGGCAGATTAAACGCAGAAATAAGTACAGAAAAAAGTAAACCTGAATTAGAAGAGGATGATGTTTTAGTTGTTAATGGAAATAAAGTTCGTTGCGTTGCGGCTACTAAAGATCCATCACAATTACCCTGGAAAGAATTAGGTGTTGATTTTGTTATTGAATCTACTGGATTATTTACAGATTCTGAAAAAGCAAAAGGGCACTTAGCTGCCGGTGCAAAGAAAGTTATTATTTCTGCTCCTGGTAAAGGCGATGTAAAAACTTTATTAATGGGTGTGAATGATAATGAGTATGATCCAGCAAAACATAATATAGTTTCTAATGCATCTTGTACAACAAACTGTTTGGCTCCTGTTGTTTACGTTCTGTTAAAAGAAGGGATTGGAATTGAAACAGGTTTGATGACAACTATACATTCTTATACAGCAACCCAAAAAACCGTTGATGGTCCTTCAAAGAAAGACTGGCGTGGTGGCAGAGCTGCTGCAATTAATATTATTCCTTCTTCAACCGGTGCAGCAAAAGCTGTTGGTGAAGTTTTACCAGCTACCAAAGGTAAGTTAACGGGAATGTCATTCCGCGTTCCTACAGCAGATGTTTCTGTTGTTGATTTAACTTTCCGCGCAACCAAGGATACTTCAATTGAAGAAATTGATGGCTTGCTGAAGAAAGCTTCTGAAACTTATTTAAAAGGAATTCTTGGTTACAGTAAAGAAGAAGTTGTATCATCTGATTTCATTCACGATGAACGTTCTTCTATTTATGATTCTTTAGCTACGTTGCAAAATAATTTAAAAGGTGAAAAACGCTTCTTTAAAGTAGTTTCCTGGTATGATAATGAATGGGGTTATTCTTGCCGATGTGTTGATCTATTGCTTAAAATGGCAAAATAATTTATAGATGATTTACCAGAAGACGCAGTTTCCACTTTCTTAGTTGGGCTGCGTCTTTTTTTTAGTTAAAACATTTAGAGAAATTAATTCCTGGAGGAAAAATGAACAAACTTTCGATTGATAAAATTGAACTTAAAGGTAAAAGAGTTTTGGTAAGAGTAGATTTTAATGTTCCTTTAGATGAAAACTTGAAGATTACTGATGATATTAGAATTACATCTTCACTTCCTACAATAAAAAAGATCATCTCGGAAGGTGGAAAAGCAATTTTAATGAGTCATCTCGGAAGACCAAAGGGTGGTCCTAATCCTAAATACAGTTTAAAACCAACAGCAATTAGATTATCTGAATTACTTGGTGTGGAAGTTAAAATGGCTCCTGACTGCATTGGCGATCAGGTGAAAGCGATTGTAAATTTGTTGAAAGATGGTGATGTTCTAATTTTAGAAAATGTAAGATTCCATCCTGAAGAAGAAAAAAATGATCCGGAGTTTGCAAAGAAGTTAGCTGAATTGGGAGATGTTTACATTAATGATGCATTTGGCAGTGCCCACCGTGCTCACGCTTCAACAGAAGGTGTAACTAAATACATTAAAGTATGCGCAGCAGGATATTTGATGCAGAAAGAATTGGATTATCTTGGTAAAGCTATCTCTGAACCAGAAAGACCATATGTAGCAATCCTTGGTGGTGCAAAAATTTCCGGTAAGATTGATGTTATTCAAAATCTTTTTCCAAAAGTTGATACTTTGATTATTGGTGGTGGAATGGCGTATACTTTCTATAAAGCAATGGGATATGAAATTGGGCATTCTCTTCTTGAAGCAGAAAAAATTGATTTGGCAAAAGAAATTTTAGAAAAAGCAAAAACCGCCAAAGTAAATTTCTTGTTGCCTGTTGATGTTGTTGTTGCTGCGGAATTTAAAAACGATTCTCCTTCTTCTGTAGTTGATATTAAAAATATTCCTGCTGATCAACAAGGATTAGACATTGGTCCAAAATCAATTGAACTTTTTAGCAAAGAAGTTCTAAAAGCAAAAACTGTTATTTGGAATGGTCCGATGGGTGTTTTTGAATTTGATAATTTTGCAAAAGGAACAGATGCAATTGCTAAGGCTTTAGTTGAAGCTACATCAAAAGGAGCTACCACCATAATTGGTGGTGGTGATTCTGCTGCAGCTATTAAAAAAGCTGGTTTGGAAGATAAAGTTTCTCACGTATCAACCGGTGGTGGTGCTTCGTTAGAATTTTTAGAAGGAAAAATTCTTCCTGGAGTTGAAGCTCTTAATAATGCGGATTGATGAGTGCGGATTGCGGATTGAAAAGTAATTTAAAAATTTCAATCCGCAATCTGAAATCAGCATTCCGAAATAGTAAGATGAATCTTTTTTAGTCTTAAGATGTTTAACATATAAAAGAATATAAAGGTAGATTAATGTATAATGAGCGAGATTATTATCGTCCGACAGGTTTAGGTGGGTTCAGTGTGTTTCCTCCGGTAATTAAAAATCTTTTAATAATTAATGCAATAGTTTATTTGATAAACAATCTCATACTTGCAAACCTAAGTGTTAGCGGCATTCCTGCTGAAGTAATAATTACCCGCTACTTTGCACTCATTCCTATTTCCGGATTACCTATTGGGTACAATCCACTTACCGGAGAAGTGCTTACTGCATTATTCTATCCCTGGCAATTAGTTACTTATCAATTTCTTCATGCTAATTTCTCTCATATTCTTTTTAATATGATCGCACTCTGGATGTTCGGAATGGAAATAGAAAATTTGTGGGGTTCTAAAAAGTTTTTAATTTATTATCTGCTTTGTGGAATTGGTGGTGCAATTGTTCAATTACTTGTTCAACTTATAACTGGTTCAGGTATGGCGCAAACTGTAGGTGCTTCAGGAGCAATATTTGGAGTTATGATTGCCTTTGCCATGATGTTTCCTGATAGATACATTTATATTTACTTCCTCATTCCTGTAAAAGCAAAATACCTAATTGCAATTCTTGTTGTGTTTGAATTTATGTCTGCCGGGCAGCCAAGTCTTGTTGCCCATGTTGTTCATTTGGGTGGTGCAGTTGTTGGATTTCTGTTTATCTTATTCGATAAAAATAATCAGTTTAGTTTTGGTAAGATGATGAATTCATTTAAAAAATCTACTTACGGTTCACCAAAATCAAACGGGTTCAGGAAAAGATTTTCGCCTAACGCTAAAGTGGAAGACGCTGATTTTTATGAAATCAACGGTCAGAAAAAAGAAAACATTCATGTTACTCAGGAAGAAATTGATAAAATTTTGGATAAGATTAGCCAGAGTGGTTACCAGAATTTAACTGAACACGAAAAGAAAATTCTTTTTGAGGCAAGCAAAAAATCCTGATGAAGAGCTTAATTTCTATTTTACTATTTTCATCTTTTTTATTTCTTACCTGCTCTGATGAAAAAGTAATTATGGATGAAGAAAAATTTGCATCGATTTATGTAGACCTGTTAATAAATCAAGAAAAGAACAGGGGAGATACTTCTAAAGTAAAATTAGAGCAGAACAAAATTTTTACGAAATATCAAGTGAACAGGAAACAGTATGAAGCTACACTTGAGTATTATCATAAAGATCCTGAACGCTGGAGAGATTTTTTTGTAAAAGTGAATAATTATTACAACAGGATTGATAAAGGATCTAAATCAAAGTAGCTTTATTTTTTGCCAGGACAATCCGTATTTGCGGGTAGCCTATATCTTCCGGAAAACGACTTTTCAAATCTTTGAGATCAACAAATCCTTTCTTTAATTCCAAATTGATAGATTCAATAATATTTTTGCTGAACAAATTCTGAATATCTGTTTGTGGAAAATATTCTAAAATGGTTTCTATCTGCATTGATACAACTGCTTCAGAAAGTTTACGCAAAGATGCAATTGCCGCAAGATTGTATCCTTTAATAACCAGATTATAAGTTTCGGAAATGTTTGAAGGTATTTTTTCTTCTTGCTTATTGTTTCCGCCTTTTTCATCCAGGTGTTCTTTAACCAATTCAAGAAAATCATTTCCAACTTTATTAAACATTCTATGGTTAAATCCTTTTATACTCAAAATCTGTTGTGTGGATGTTGGTTTAACTTCCGCTACATTTCTTAAAATTTCATCTGGGCAAATCAAATAATTTGTTTGCAAAAACTTTTCGGCTGCCTTATTTCGTACTTCTTTCAATTTGTTAAATAATTCAAGATTTTCCTCATAATCAAAAATATTTTCTTCCTTAGGCAATAATTGTATTCCAATTTTATCCAAGAGTTCTTTGCCTTTATTTCCAATGGTTATCTTTTTGCCAACAACATTTTTAATAATTATTCTTTTTGAAACTAATTCTTCCAGCACATTTTTCAATTCATCTTCAGAATAATTAATGCAGCTTCCGTAAGTGGAATATTCTTTCCCTATCATTCCAAGTAAAATATTTAGTAATCTTTTTTCCTGAATTTCTCCCTTAGCTTCAGCAATTGTTCGTATGAAAATTTCTGAAAGATATTCCAAATCACCCTTGGGAAAACTTATTTTTTCTGCGCAATTATCGCACTTGTTGCAACGATATTCTTTTTCTGCTTCTCCAAAATAATTGATGATAAATTTCATTCTGCAATCATTGGAATAGACAAACTCTGTAACTGAATCAAGTTTTTTTAATGCATGTTCATAACCTTTAATTACTTTGTTGTAATCAAGGTTTAGGAATCTATCACTTACTCTTGGACTGTTCAATCGAACGCTTCTATTCAGAATTGGTTTCGAGTAATCAATTATTCCGGAGTTATAAAGTTGTGAAAGAATATCATCCAGGTATTCTTCGGATGTTTCAAACTTATGCGCAAGATTTGTTAATGAAATTTGTGCTTTTGAATTTAATATTGTGCTGCCATACTCCCGGATTAATAAAAGGATTACATCTTTTACTAAAAAATTCTCTGTTGTTTTTAAAAATTGTTTTAACTTGCTTTGATCGAGATTAAACTGAATCGTGTATTTTTTCTCCAGTTCCGAGACAGATTTAACATAACCCGCTTCTTCAAGAATTTTAATTGATGATTCAAGCAATCCTTTAGAAATATTTTTTTTAAGATACTGGGAAATGTATTCCTGTTTAACCGGAATTTCTTCTTCGCTTTTATTTCCAACTGCAATTTTACCAAAATCGCATATTGCATTATAAATTTCTTTAACAATTTCTTTGGTTGGATTTGAACTTGAGATAAAATAATTATGAATATCTTTATCTCTCTCTTCGTATAACAGGTAAGCGTAAGATTCAAAACCATCTCTTCCAGCTCTTCCAATTTCCTGGTAGTAATTTTCTATGGAAGCTGGCATGTTGTAATGAATAACAAGCCGGATGTCTTTCTTGTCAATCCCCATCCCAAATGCTGTAGTAGCAACAATAATTTTTATTTTATCTTCAAGAAAAAATTCCTGGATATGCTTTCTCTCTTCGGGTGCTAATCCCGCATGATAATAGGCGGCTTCCAAACCATACAGATTTAAAAACTCAGTTACCTCTTCTGTCCTTTTCCTGGAAGAAGCATAAATAATAGCCGGCGTTCCATGTTGATTAATTATCTCTATACACTTTTCTCTTTTCTTTTTTATCCTTATAACTTTTACTGTAAGATTTTCTCGTTCAAAACCTTTTATAAAAATCTTGGGATTTATAAGAGCAAGTTGGGCAGCTATATCATCTATAACTTCCGGAGTTGCAGTTGCAGTAAAAGCGGAAATTGTTTTTATACCAATAAAATCCGCAAACTCTTTTATTTTTCTGTAGCTTGGTCTAAAATTATGTCCCCATTCGCTTATACAATGAGCTTCATCTATAAATAGAAATGATGGAGAAAGATTTTTTATTCTTTCTGCGAATGATAAATTTTCCAATCGTTCCGGTGCAAGGTACAGCAATTTAATTTCTTTACGATTGATGCTGTTAAAAACTTCCTCGGCTTCTCTAAATCCCATGGTGCTATTAATGAACCCCGCCAGTTTTTCATTTTTGTTAAGTGAATCAACCTGATCTTTCATTAAAGCGATAAGCGGAGAGACCACGATTGAAACATTTTCTGTCATAATTGCTGGTATTTGGTAGCACAAAGATTTGCCGCCTCCAGTTGGAAGAATTACAATACAGTTTTTTCCCACCAGGATGTCATCAATAATTTCTTCCTGACCAAATCGAAAAACTTCGTGACCAAAATATTTTTTTAGCGCTTCTTTAGGTGTCATTTGTCGTAAAATTTCAACCGATTCTTTCTATTTTTTACTTATATTTACCCAGTAAAAATTAAATCTTATTCGCTTATTAACCAAGTTAATTTATGATTACAGTTCAGACCGATAATCTTACCAAAATTTATTACTCCAGTTTTAAAAGAAAAAATGTACAGGCGCTTTCCAGTCTAAACTTAACAGTTGATTCTGGTATGATCTTCGGATTTTTAGGACCGAATGGCGCTGGAAAAACTACTTTAGTAAAAATTTTGCTGGGAATTACTCATCCAACATCAGGATCGGCAAAAATTTTAGGTGAGGATATTAAGAATTACAAAGTAAAAAAGAGAATTGGTTATCTACCTGAAAATCACCGCTACCCTTTTTATCTAACAGGCGAAGGTGTTTTAAAATTCTTTGGAAAGCTAAGTGGAGTTGATGACAAAAATTTGAATAAGAAGGTAGATCAATTACTGGATTTAGTTAATCTTGGAAAGTGGAAAAAAACTAAAATTAAAAATTATTCAAAAGGAATGATGCAAAGGCTGGGATTGGCTCAAGCTGTTATAAATGATCCCGAATTGATTTTTCTTGATGAACCAACGGATGGAGTTGATCCGATTGGACGAAAAGAAATCCGTGATTTGCTTCTTGATTTGAAGAGCCAGGGAAAAACAATTTTTCTTAACAGCCATTTACTTTCAGAAGTTGAATTAATTACGGATCGGGTTGCAATATTAAACAAAGGAATTCTTCTTAGAGAAGGAACAGTTAAAGAACTAACCGAGAAAAAGGAAGAATATCAATTTTCAATTGATGGAGAAAATCGGGAATCAGATTTACAAAAATATTCATCTGAATTTTCCTTTTCTAATTTTAAGGATGGATCGTTTGTAGTAAAAGTTGGAAACATAAATGAGCTGAATGTTTTTATTGATTACCTTCGCAGGGATGGTAAAAGTATTAAAGCAGTAATTCCTCAAAAAGAAACTCTTGAAGAAATGTTTATTGCTCTTATTAACGAAACAGAAGGAAAGAAAAAGTGAGGAACATTTATCAAATAACAATTTTCACTTTAAGAGAAGCATTAGCCAGAAAAATTTTTATAATTTTTTCTATCGTATCCACATTAGTTCTTATTGGCTTTGCAATTGGCTTTGCAATGTTTGATTTACAATCATTTATGAATATTAGAATTGGTAAGGGAAACGAGCAGCAGCTTTTAAGTCAAGTTGTTGGTATGGTCAGATCAGTAATCATTGGACCATTATTCGGTGGTGGATTGTTTTTATCAATCTTTTCTACAGCGGGAATAATTTCGGCTCTCTTCGAAAAAGGAAACATCGACCTGTTTTTATCTAAACCAATTTCCCGTGCACAGCTTTTACTTGGCAAATATTTTGGTGGAATCCTGATTGTCTTTTTAAATATTGCATATGTTATTATTGGAATCTGGTTTTTAGTCGGACTAAAATTTTCCAACTGGGACCCGGCTTTTTTGTACTCAATTCTTACAATAACCTTTGCCTTTGCCGTTATTTATTCCTTAATAATTTTTGCTGCTGTACTTACAAAAAGTTCTGTACTTTCAATGGTTTCTTCATATGTTATATTTTTTATTCTCAGTCCTCTACTAATGGGTAGAGAGTTCTTTTTTGAAATAACGCATAGTACATTTTTAAAATCCGTTTTAGACTTTATGTACTATATCATTCCTCTAACTTCGCCTTTGGGAACGATATCCACTTTTCTGGCAATAAATGGGACAATTAATTCATATGAACCAATCATAATTTCATTCGTTCAGCTTATTCTCATTCTTGCTGCAAGCATTACTGTTTTTAATAAAAAGGATTATTAATGATTCAATTCTAACACTTAAACAAAATTTATTTGCTGGAATAGTATTTGTCATTTTTAATAGATTTAAAAAAGTAATTAAGAAATATTTCATTTTAGGAATTATATGAGTGAACAAAAATTAAAACTTGAAGACTTACTCAGCTCGTTTACGGCTTCTGACGAAAAAGATGAAAGAATTGATTCTGTTGCAATTATTGGCGCAGGAGTGATGGGGCAGGGGATTGCACAAACAATTTCTGCTGCAAGCATTGATGTTATGATTGTTGAGAAGGATGAATTACATTTAGCGTTAGCACAGCAAAAAATTGCTGAATCAATGGATAGAGAAATTAGCCGCTGGGCTATGACCAAGAGTGAAAAAAAATCCATTCTAAGCAGGATTAAATGGACAAACAATTTAGTTGACATTAAAGAATGCGATTTGATAATTGAGGCGGTAGATGAAGACTTTGGTCTTAAGAAAATGATTTTTCAGCAGCTTGATGAATTAGCCAAACCAGATACCATTATTGTTTCTAACACTTCAACTCTTAGCCTTACAAAAATTGCGGAATCTACTAAAAGAGCAGATAGGATTATTGGAATGCACTTCCTTAATCCAGTTCCCAAAGTACCTCTTGTAGAAGTTATAAGAGCATTCGAAACCTCAGAAGATACTCTTAAAAAAGGAAAAGCCTTTGCAATCCGTATTGGTAAAACTCCAGTTGAAGTTTATGAATATCCCGGCTTTGTAACAACACGTGCAATTGTTCCATTGTTAAACGAAGCAATGCACATTTTAATGGAAGGTGTGGCAACTGCTGATGGTATTGATACAGCAATGAAACTTGGATATAACTTTCCAATGGGACCACTTGAAATGGCAGATAGTATGGGACTTGATGAAGTGTTAGCTTGGATGGAATCTTTATGGCAGACTTTGGGTGAACCCCGTTATCGACCATGTCCTTTGTTGCGTAAATTAGTTCGCGAGAAAAAACTCGGTAAAAAAACAGGTGAAGGCTTTTATAAATATAACGGCGATAAGAAAATTTTATAGGAGTAAATTCTTAGATGAAAGTTTTAGTATTAAACAGCGGCAGCTCATCAATTAAATACCAATTTTTCGATACAGAAACAAAAGAAGCATTAGCAAAAGGAATTGTTGAAAGAATTGGTATGAGCAGCGCGGTTCTTACTCACGCTCCGCTTGGAAAAGAAAAAATTAAAATCGTTGGCGAAATTTTAGACCACTCAATTGCAATTGAATATGTGATTGCTGTTTTGCTTAGCAAAAACCATGGTGTAATAAAAGATAAAAGTGAAATTGATGCAGTTGGTCATAGAGTTGTGCACGGTGGCGAAACATTTTCTGGTTCAGTTTTAATCACCCCGCAGGTGATGAAAGCCTTAATTGATAATATTGAATTAGCGCCTTTACACAATCCGCCTAACATAAAAGGAATTGAAGCGTGCAAGAAACATTTACCGGATACACCACAATGCGGTGTCTTCGATACTGCATTTCATATAAAAATGCCACCGCACGCATTTCTATATGGAATACCTTATGAACTTTATAAAAAATATAAAATCCGGCGTTATGGTTTTCATGGAACATCACATAGATTTGTATCTGCAAGAGCAGCCGTTTTGATGAACAAACCGATTGAGCAAACTAAAATTATTACTGCTCACTTAGGCAATGGATGCAGCATGGCTGCGGTACTTGGCGGTCTATCCGTTGATACTTCTATGGGCTTTACTCCGCTTGAAGGTTTGATGATGGGAACACGCGGTGGAGATATGGATCCTTCTGTTATTCTTTACATTATGGCAAAGGAAGAATTAACACTTCAGGAAGCAAACACACTTCTTAACAAACATAGCGGTTTGGTTGGTATTAGTGGTGAGAGCAGCGATATGCGGGAAATTGAAACCGCTGTATCTGAAGGAAATAAACGAGCTAAATATGCTTTTGATGTTTTTGTTTACAGGATTAAAAAATACATTGGAGCTTACACGGCAGCTATGGGCGGGCTTGATGCATTAGTATTTACTGGTGGAATTGGTGAGAACTCTGAATTAGTTAGAAAAGAAGTTTGTAAGAATCTTGATTGTGCCGGAATAGAATTAGATGTTGAGTTAAACGACAGCAAACCAGCGGGAGAAGTTCTTTTATCAAAACCGACTGGCAAAGTTAAAGTATATAAAATTCCAACAAACGAAGAATTAGTAATTGCTTTGGACACTGAAGAGATAGTTAGAGAGCAGATGATGGAGATTAAATAAGGCAAAGTTAAAAGTCTAATGTAAGAAAAGGATAGTTCCATTTTTTAGATGCGGTACAATAAAATTTGTACCGCATTTTTTATATCCAATGTTTCAATTCCAAATTGAATAAACCTGGAAAAAATAGTTGTAAATGTTAAAATCTATTTCCTACGGTAACATAATATCCTTCAATGTAAATGGGATTTTCTTTATGGCTTGTGAAGTCATAATATTCAATTGGATTTGTGCATTTTTCGGCATTGCCTTTTCAAAATCATAAACTTGTATATCCTCCGAATTCATCGAACCCTGCGAAGAAATTTCTTTACCTTTCTGATCTAGAAATTCTACATTAATGATCATTGCATCCGGATCTTTAAGCTGAAGAATAATGCTGTTCTGTCCTGGTTCTGACATACCACCAAATAATCCAGCAAGCGCTTTAACCATCTGTCCCATTACATCAGCAGTATCTGTTGCTTGCTCCTGCTTTTTTTTAAGCTGCTCATATTGTGTGGTTGTAAGAATAGATAGTTCAATGTTAGATGCTTTTAATCCAGGATTGGAAATTGGTTTGCCGGATTGTGAAGTAAAATTTTTAATTGTAACAATTGCATTTGGGTCATTCTTTGGAATATACAATTCAACTTCACCAGCAATTTCTTTTATAGTCATTGCCTTACGTGATGGATTTTTCAATTTAAGAGTTAAATCGGCTCTATCCGGTGAATCCTTGTCGAGGTCTGAAAAATTTAACGTCCTTTCTTCCTCCTTAACTAAATCTCTATCCATTTCATCAACTGCTTTTAATATTGTACAACGCATGCTTTTTGCATTCTCCAGAACATCACCAAAAATTTTTAGATCTACCTCTAATCCCGCAAAAAATTCACCGGTAGTTCTTGAATCTTTTACATCTCCGACACTTATTTTAATATCTTGTGCATTCAAGTTCATAAAAGTTATTAAAAGCATCAGCAAAATTTTAACAGTAATCCGTTTTAGTTTCATTGTCCACCTCAAGTTTTATTATTTAGTGTCTAATCTGTTTCAATTGAAAAAGAAATTCGTTAATTGTTTTAATGAATTTAGTTATAACTTAGATAAAATAAGAATTGCAATCAAGAATGAGCATCATAATTATATTAAAAGAACCGGCTGTAAATCAACTTTAATGTTGTTAGCAGAACAATTGTAATAAAAACAGGACGTATGAACTTTGCTCCTTTCTTAATCACCAATCCGGAACCTATCCGTGCTCCTATTATTTGACCAGTAGCCATGGATAATCCAGCAAGCAGAAATATATTTCCACTAATTGCAAAAATGATTAATGAAACTATATTGCTTGTAAAGTTCATTACCTTTGTATAGCCGGTTGCTTTTGTTAAATTAAATCCCAAACCAACAACAAAAGCTATTGCCCAGAAAGAACCAACACCCGGTCCAAAGAAACCATCATAAAATCCAAACATCAATCCAAAAATCAAGTAAAAGATTTTTTCATTTAATCGCTTATGTTTATCAATTTCACCAAGGTTGGGCGTTATAAATGTATAAATGATAATGCAGACTAAAAGTACGGGAATAAAATCATTTAGAAAATCTTTATGAATAAGTTGGACGCTTATTGTTCCTGCAACTGTACCAATAAGCGTAAAAATAATTCCTTGAACGCAATCTCTTAAATCAACTTGTCCATGTTTGATGTAATAGAATGAAGCTGTAAAACTTCCAAAGCTTGATTGAAATTTATTAGTTCCAAGTGCAACGTGCGGTGGGAATCCTAATCCAAGTAATGCAGGCAGAGTGATTAAACCACCTCCGCCAGCAATGGAATCTATTGTTCCGGCAGCAAGTCCGGCGAGAAAAAGTATTGGATGAATCCAGATTGAATCAAGCATTGGTTAATTAATCTAAGGAAGTTTAGCCAATTCAATCATCAGTTTAAGATGTATTCCATCAACATCTTTTGATGTTCCATTATAATTATTGGAAATAAAAGAAAAAGCAATCAGCCTTCCGCTTTGCGATTTTATATAGCCCGAATGACTTCTTACATTTTGAATCAATCCATCTTTTATTCTTGCATTTTTAGCGATGGGTGTTTCAGCACCATAATTTTTAAAATATCCAAAGTCATCATTATCGCCAGCTACACCCAGCGAGTTGTAGAACGAGTTGAAGTATGTTTGCTTTGTATTGAAAGTTAATAGTTTTACAAATGCTTTTGTTGTTATTGAATTAGTTCTCGACAATCCAGATCCATCAGAAAAATTTACCCCTTCTGTCGGGATTCCGTTTTCTTTTAGGAAATTAAAATTAATTTCTGTTCCTTTTTCAAAACTTCCAGTACCCGATTTAACTTTTGCGATAGTTTTTAGAAGCTGTTCAGTGTAAAGATTATTACTTCGTTTATTAATTACATAAACAATATCCCTTAATGGCGGAGAAAAAGTTGAAATAATTTTTTTGATTTCATCATATTTAATTTGTGCTTCAAGTTTATGTGCCGGCTTAGAAACTTTAATTTTATTTTCTTCAAGTTTCTTGGTTAAGTATTGCGCGGCAAAAAGTGGTGGATCTGGAATTGAACCTTTGATTGAAAACTCGTCAACTTCTGCTGGAATTGTTCCTCTTAAGGTGGCATTATACTGTTCCGGCGCGCAGTAAATATATCCATTATCTCCAGAACCTTTCTTACCTGTTTTCATAAAATTATCAAAATGTAATCCGGGAATTTCTGGCTCGGTTCTTAAAACTTTTGCTACTCCGCCAATTTCCTTTGCAGGCTTAAAGAAGAGATAATAAAGATTATTGTTGATACATAAGGCGCTGGTTCCTGCTCCGTAATAATTTCCAATATCTACCCAAAACCAATTGTCAGGAAGAGGTATATGATCGAATAGAAAATCATCCGCTATTACAGAACCAGAAATTTTTTTAATCCCTTTTTGAATAATTGATTGAACCCAGCTTTTCATTAGTTCATCCAAAGATAAAGAACCTTTTACCATGTCTGAGCCAAGAGTTGGGTCTCCACTTCCAACAATAAAAATATTCCCATTCAAAATTCCATTTGTGTTGATCGTACCATCATAATAAAGTTTTGTCTCGTATTTAAAATCTTCGCCAAGATAATTTAGTGCAGCGGATGTAGTTACAAGCTTAAGACAGGAAGCAGGAGCCAAGGCTTCCTCACTATGTAAATCAATTATCTTTTCCTGGTGGTCTGTGTATTCAGCGTAAACACTCCATTGCCCGTTTCTGAAATTTGGAGAAACGATGTTTTCCTGAATTAGCTTATTTATTTCTTCAAATTTTTGAGGATATAAGAATGATGAAGAAATAACAAGTGATAGTAAGATGAATAATTTTGTTTTCATATCTCTAAGAGTTCTTAATAGCGAACAAGGAATAATGAATCTCTAAGTTCTTCACTCAATTTTCAAAATTCCTTGTTTACTAATTTCAATTAATTTTACTTTTCAACGGCGTTAATTAGTTTTTCAATGGCTGAAGTAACCATCAGTTCAACTTGCCCAAATGGTTGCTTTGCCACTTCAAGTAGCTTAAGATTTTTAGAATTCCAATCGCCGCCTACTTTTTTATTTGAAAGAATACTTTCAACTGCTTCCAATCCTGTCTGAGAAACTTTTGAAAGATTGACTGACATCGGTTCAATTTCCTTTAGCACTGGAGATAGTTTTATAAGTTGTGTTAATTTATCTTGATTGGATTTCCAGAGATTTAACCAGTGTTTAATTTCTTCAGCATACTTTACATTTTTTGTTGCTAAAAAAGCATCAACTGTTTTTTTAAATTTTCGTGCAACATTGGATTCAGGTTGAGATGCATCCACCACCCGCGTGTATGGTGATTGCTGTGTGTACTTTACTCCTTGTGAATGACGAGTATAAATTTTTACAGGTTCAACTACATCCACTAATGTTTTTAAGGGTGAAGTATCATTATTATTTGTCAGCCTCCGCAGCATCATCTCCTGGTTTTTAAAATGGTTTAATCCCAGGTCCTCAAGTTGAAAACTGATCACGTCAAGTCGGCGATACATATCTTCAACATCTTTAATGTTTTCCGGAGACCAAAGTCTTTCTGCTATTGCTGCTGTGCGGGGCCAAATTCTTGAATCAACATTTTCCGGTGTTACAAGCTCTGCCCACTGGGTTACTTCTCCACCAAGAATTTTTTTCTTTTCTTCATCGCTTAGTTTAGAGCCGGAAGGAATTGGATCATTCAGGTAATGAAATTCCGCAGGCTGAATCAGATCAATGTAATAACCGTTTGAAAGAATTCCCATATAACCTTTTTTTGCCGATTCAATTAACGCTTCAGTTCCTCTCCACGATTGAATGACAATGTTTGTTGGCATTTGAGGGTGAAGAATTTCATCCCAGCCGATCATCTTCTTGCCATTCTTCGTTAAGATTTTCAGAATTCTATTATTAAAGTATGCTTGAAGTGAATGGTTATCCGGAATATTATTTTTCTTCATAAACTCCTGGATGGATTTATTTTCTTTCCACTGCTTGCCATTATTTTCATCACCGCCTATATGAAAATATTCATCAGGAAAAAGCGCTGCCATTTCGCCAAAAAATTTATCAAAGAATTCATATGTTGGTTCAATCGTTGGATTAAATGTTGGATCAAATACTCCCCAGTTCCTTTCAATTTTATACGGACCTGGCGCGCCTGACTGTCCGGCAGGCAGGCTTGCCAATTCCGGGAAAGCAAGAAACCATGCTGTTGAATGCCCGGGTACATCAAACTCAGGGATAACTCTTATTCCTCTATCGGCAGCATATTTAATTATGTCTTTAATTTGTTCCTGCGTAAAATAATTTCCATCGGAACAAAGTTTTTGAATTTGAGGATACACTTTGCTTTCAACTCTTACTCCCTGGTCATCACTTAAATGCCAGTGGAAAACATTTAACTTAAGTGCAGCAAGTCCATCCAGATTTCTTTTAATTACATCAACCGGCATAAAGTGGCGGCTTACATCAATCATCAATCCACGCCAAGGGAATCGCGGAGCATCTTCTATTTGAACAGATGGAAACCAGTAACCTTTTTCATCAGAGCTTAAAAGTTGAGTAAGAGTTTCCAATCCGCGTAAAGCTCCCAGATCAGTTTCTGAAGTCAGCTCAACTTTTGATGAAGTTACTTTTAAACTATAAGATTCATCTTCATTAAGTTTTATTTTACCAGAACGATTACAAGTGATTATCATTTGGCAAGTATCGCTGTTGCTTTGTTTGGTAATAAAATCCTGTGGAAAGAATAATCCGGTTCTTCCGGATAACCTTCTCAATACTCTTGTTGCATATTGGTAGATTCTTTCATCAGGATTTCCTTTTATAGCGATGGAAAAATTATTTTGGAGTATAAATTTTCCATCAAGCATAGTAATTTTTGCCGGTACAGGCATCAGATTTAATTTTAATTTGTCTTGTTGTGGAATAATTATGGAAGTAAAAAGTAAAGTGAAGAGAAAAATTTTGATTGTAAAATTTAATCGTTTCATCATTCCTCTGGTGTTTGTTTAATAAAGATTCTTTTCTGGTTCAAATATATAAAATGAAGTTGTAAAGAGAAATTTTATTTTGAGAAAACGGGAATGGGAAAAGGGGAATGGGACCTGGGGAACGGGACGAGGGAAAGGGGAAAGGAAAAGGGAACGGGACGAGGGAACGAGGAAAGGGAAAACAGAACTTATAGAAATTCCTGACATTCATTTATTTTAGTATTTGACATTTCAGTTACTCCAAACAATTATTTCCTATCTATTTTAAATTTTGTATTATTAGGTAAATAAAAATTATTTCCGGAGATAAGATAAATGGATTTTCAAATAAAAGGGAAAACGGCTTTAGTTACTGCATCAAGCCTGGGAATTGGACGTGCGGTTGCTGAATTGCTGATCCAGGAAGGGTGCCAGGTTGCTATTTGCGCCAGGGATAAGGAAAAATTAATTAGTACTGCGTTAGAAATTAAAAAGCAATATGATGTTGAACCTATCTGGTTAGTATGCGATATTAATGATGAAAAGGATATAAATAAAACATTTGATGTCGTACAGAAAAATTTTGGATCTATAGACATTCTTGTTAACAATTGTGGTGGTCCAGCACCCGGGCATTTTGATGATTTACTTGATGAAAATTGGCAATCAGCATTTGAACAGGTACTGTTAAGCGCTGTCCGCTTTACCCGGAAAGCACTGCCCGGTATGAAAGAAAAAAGATGGGGCAGAATTATTAATATCACATCGCTTTCTGTAAAGCAGCCTGTTGAGAACTTAATGCTTTCCAATTCTCTGCGGGCAGGAATAATTGGCTTTGCAAAAACTCTAAGCAACGAAGTTGGTAAGTATAATATAACTGTAAATAATATTGCTCCCGGATATACTCTTACAAATCGTTTGTATGAATTAGCAAAGAACAAAGCAAAAATTGGTGGAGAATCGCACGAGCATATTATTGCGGAAATGTCTAAAGAAGTGCCGCTCGGTAGATTAGCCCGTCCTGACGAAATTGCTGCCGCCGTTGTATTTTTAGCATCAGAACAAGCAGCTTACATTACAGGAACGACTATTCAGGTTGATGGTGGAATAATTAAAGGAAGTTATTGAGTTTAGAGTGAAGAGTGAAGAATGTAGAGTGAAGAGTGCAGAGTGAAGAACGTAGAATAATGAATCGGAGAAAGGGGGAATCGGCGAAGCGGAGAATGAAAAAAAGAGAATGGGAGAAACTGTGTACTGAAGATCATGATCGGAGATCGCCGATTCTCCGTTTCTCCGATTCTCCGATTCTTGGTTCTGTAATTAATAATCGGCAATCCGCATTCTGAAATCAAATTTTTCCTTAAAGTAGAGGACGCAAAAATGATAAAACAAATTGAACTATCCGTATTACCCAGAGAAGCATTCGACCTGGAGACTTTGAAAATTCTTGCCGCTCAAAAATTAAAATTAAATCCACAAGAAATTAATGCAGTTTTGCCAAGAAGAAGATCAATCCATGCACGAAGAAGTCAACCCGTTTACAAAATTATTGCTGATGTTTTTATAAACGAAAAACCTTCAGAAGAACTTCCAAAAATTATTTACAATCCAGTTAACAAGAACAAGAAAGTTATTATAGTTGGATTTGGACCCGGAGGAATGTTTGCTGCTCTTAGGCTGATTGAACTTGGAATCCAGCCAGTTGTAATTGAACGAGGTAAAGATGTTCGAACAAGACGAAGAGATTTAAAAGCTATCCAGCAAATGGGAATTGTTAATCCGGATTCCAATTACTGCTTTGGAGAAGGCGGCGCTGGAACTTACAGTGATGGTAAACTTTATACACGTTCCACTAAACGAGGCGACATCAGAAAAATTTTAAACCTGCTTGTTCAGTTTGGGGCAAGTGAAGATATTTTAATTGATGCTCATCCGCATATCGGTTCAAACAAACTTCCGCAAATTGTTCAAAGAATCAGGGAAACAATAATTCAAAGCGGAGGCGAAATTCATTTTAACTCGCGGGTTTCTGATTTCATCCTGAAAGAAAAAAAACTGATTGGTGTTGTTGTAAATGATGAACAGGAATTTTTTGGTGATGCCGTTATCCTGGCAACAGGACATTCTGCTCGTGATATTTTTTATCTTCTACACAAACGAAATATTAAAATTGAAGCTAAGCCTTTTGCAATTGGAGTGCGGATAGAGCATCCCCAAAGTTTGATTGATGAAATCCAGTATCATTCATCTAAGCGGGATGAATTTTTACCAGCAGCAAATTATAGTTTGGCTTGCCAGGTAGGGGAGCATGGAGTTTTTTCATTCTGTATGTGTCCCGGTGGAATAATTGTTCCAGCCTCAACAGCTCCGGATGAATTAGTTCTAAATGGCATGTCAGTTTCAAGAAGAGATTCTCAGTTTGCAAATTCCGGTTTGGTGGTTACAGTTGATGAAAAAGATTGGATGAAGTATAAACAGTCTGGCCCATTTGCAGGATTGGAATTTCAGAAAGAAGTTGAACGGATTGCATTTGAAGCTGGTGGAAGAAATCAACAAGCACCGGCACAAAGAATAACTGATTTTGTCGCGGGAAAAATTTCTGCTACTCTTCCCAAAACTTCATATATCCCCGGCATCGTTTCTTCTCCGCTGCATCAGATTTTACCACAGGTAATTTCTAAGAATTTAATGAAGGCAATGTTAATATTCAGCAAAAAGATGAGAGGATATTATACAGAAGAAGCACAAATTCTTGCAGCAGAAACAAGAACAAGTTCGCCGGTTAGAATTCCACGCGATAAAGAAACTTTTATGCATGTTGAAGTTGAAGGATTATTTCCTTGCGGCGAAGGTGCTGGCTACGCTGGTGGAATTGTATCTTCAGCAATTGATGGTGAGAATTGTGCAAACGCCGCAGCAAGGTTGGTTGTAAATTGAATGACTGAAAATTACTGGCTGTCACGAAACGCTAAGTGAAAGAATTATTATTGATTGTGTTCAAATAATGTAAATCATTCGCGGTTTAAACTGTGACTGTAAATAAAAATTATTTCATTTTTTTTACGATTACTTCATAAGAATAATCTTTTGACAATAAGTTGTATCAATGTTTGAATACTTTATAAAATATAGACCATTTTCTACATCAAGTGTTTTAAATTTTAGTTCATATTTTCCACTTCGCAAAAAATTATTAAAAAGCATACAAGAATCTTTTTTATCCGCGGAAATAAGGCTTATTAATATTGAATCATCATTTTTTAGATAAATATAATAATGGTGGTTTGAGAATTCAATCGTTTCTTTAAATCCATTAAATTTTTCTTTTGGCCATTGTGAATTATAATTAACTGAATCCTTATTTAAGGAGATAATTTTCAACTCTGCTTTAGCTGATTTAATATACGGATTAGATGAACAGGAATATAGAAAATATAATAAACAAACAGAAACTATTATTCCTATTCTTATCCTTTTTTCCATATCCATTTTTATTTTATATTGTCTAACATACCATAAAAGTAATTTATATCTTTCTCTAGGTGATAGATGTGAGTGTAAATGTATATCAACCTTTTTGTTTTATTCTATAAAGATTTCTCCTCATTACACCCCTTATCTATTAACTTGGTCTTCAAGTAATTTCGGATTGAATTCCCACTGACCACTTTTCAAGTCTCATTAATAATTCTGCTGGCAAGTTAGTTTAAATCTATTTTACTTTCAACCACTTTGAAAAAATAATTAGAATAGTTTTATTCAGAATAATGAGAAGTATAATTATCGAGTAAATTCCTAATTACCTTTTGATATTGGCTTCCATGTTTTCGAGCTATTCCCTTAAAAAACTCGATACTTGATTTGCTCAAATTCAGTGTTACTTTTACAGTATTTTCTTTGAATACTAATTCTTCAGGCTTAGGTAAAAAGTCTTTTACCACTTCTACCTCTCCGATTTTTTCATCGCTGTATTTTATTTTCTTTTTCATATACATATTTCCCAATTCCCAATTTCTAATTCTCAATTGGTAGTAAATCCTATTCCTTTTAAAATTTCTTTTGCCTGGCTTGCGTCTTTTTCTGATTCGAATGCCACGCGGAATGTTCCGCCGGTTCCTTCGCGGATTTTTAGAAGTTCTATATCTTTTATGTTAATATTACTATTAAACAGCGCAGTAGAAATTTTACTAATTATTCCGGGCACATCATTTACAAAAACATAAACATCGTGCAGTGGGTACATAAATCCTTTTGTGTCCTTGGGAATTCCATCACGTTTTGTTGCAGCAGAAACGAACATTGCTTTCAGTTCGTCAATTGAATCTTCCAGCAGGTAATTTTTTATTTCTTCCAATTCGTTTTGAAGAGATGTTAGAGCTGAAAGGATTTCTTTACCATTTAGTTTCAGCACCGAGTCCCAGATTTGGAAATCGCTTGAAGCTATGCGGGTCATATCACGGAATCCGCCGGCGGCAAAATCGAGGTTATTAATTTTATTATTTCCTTTAGCTGCTGTGTTTACAAGCGAAACAGCCAAAAGCTGTGGAAGATGACTAACGTTTGCTACAACTTTATCATGCAGGTAAGGATCAAGGAAAATTATTCTTGCACCAAGCATTTTAATTAACTTGGCTAAGTCGTCCGTTCTTCCATTCGCTTTCTGTACATCAGATAGAATATAAACAGCATTCTCAAATAGCAATGGATCAGAATTTTCGTAACCGCCTTTTTCCTTACCGGTCATTGGGTGCCCGCCGATGTAAATTCCTTTACTGGATATTCCTTTCCACTTTTCCTCGAACACTCCTTTTATGCCGCATACATCAGTAAGAATAGAATTTTCTTTTAAGATTGGCGATAGTTTTTCAAATGATTGAAGAGCAGGCTCAAGCGGCAGGCACATAAAAATAATATCATCATCAGCGGCATCCTCAATGGAATTTAATGCCGCGTCAATCATTCCTTCGGTTATTGCTCTGGCTGTAACTTCTGGTTTATCGAAAGCATGTATGCGGATTAAAGAGTTACTTTTCTTTAATCCTTTGGCAATAGAACCGCCTATTAAACCAAGTCCGATGATAGAAATATTTTTCATTAAATATTTTCCAGGAATCAAATTATTCTAAATACTAAACCAGCATAGTTGGAAACAAACATTTAAGAATTGGCGAAACGGCGAATCGGCGAAACGGTGAATTGGCGAAACGGTGAATTGGCGAAACGGCGATCTCCGATTCTCCCACTCTCCGATTCTGCATTTTTAAGAATATACATTTCACACATATTTTGCCAAATTGCTCCTGCCTTATGAGTTTGTTGCAGTACTTGTCATTCTGAATGAAGCAAAGCGAAATGAAGAATCTATATGCTAATAATGGCACTTACTCTTATCTGGGCGTTAGATTCTTCGTCCACTATAACATATCCGAGTTCAGCAACAGACTCAGTAGACAGACATGATTTAAAAACTAAATGTTTAATCTTACTCTTGCTCTTAATCTTACTCTTGCACTTAATCTTAATCTTCCTCTTTTTCCAAAACTATATCTTTCTTCCAATTGCAGAAGCAATGGCTTTGATTTCTTTCATCATTTTAGTGTACTGTTCTGGCAATAATGCCTGCGGTCCATCTGAAAGAGCTTTGTCCGGATCGTGATGAATTTCCACAATAATTGCATCAGCTCCGGCAGCAACTGCAGCACGAGCCATCGGAATCACCTGGTCCCTGTATCCTGTTGCGTGAGATGGATCTGCAACAACTGGGAGGTGGCTTTTTTTATGCACGACTGGTACGGCTGATAAATCAAATGTGTTGCGAGTGTAAGTCTCAAACGTTCTGATTCCTCTTTCGCATAGCATTACATTTTTGTTGCCTTTGGATAAAATGTATTCAGCTGACATCATCCATTCTTCAATTGTTGCAGCTAATCCACGTTTTAACATAACAGGTTTGCTTGCTTTTCCAAGTTCACTTAACAGCGGATAGTTTTGCATGTTACGTGCGCCTACCTGAAAGATATCCGTGTAATGTTCAACAAGGTCAATCTGTTCAATTTGCATAACTTCAGTAATTACCAGTAGATCATTTTTGTCCGCAGCAATACGCATCATTTTAAGTCCGGCTTCACCTAATCCCTGGAATGAATACGGAGAACTTCTCGGTTTGAAAGCACCGCCGCGTAAAATTTTCCCCCCTTCTTTTGCAACTATTTCAGCCAATAAATTAATCTGATATTCATTTTCTACTGAGCAAGGTCCCGCCATTACAATTATTTCGTTACCACCGATTTCAACATCTTTTATTTTTATTGTTGTATTGTCTTTTTTAAAACTTCTGCTTGCAAGTTTGAATGGTTCAGTAATTCTGTGAACTTCTTTTACTCCATCAAGAACTTCAACCATGCGTGTATCAAAATCGGGTTTTACTCCAATTGCTCCGAGCACAATCGATTCAATACCTGTGGATTTATGAACATCGAATCCATAGCTCTCAAGATGTTTTATTATATCTTCAATTTGCTGTTCAGAAGCATTTTTTTCTAAAACTACAACCACGGAATAACCTCATTATTTATTTAAAACTTACTTTTCGATTTTTAATTGTTGCATTGTTGTTAAATTGTTTTTGAAACTTATACCAATTTAACATTTTATCAATTAAACAATTATTCAATTTATTCATGAAATTTCTTTTCACCGGCATCTATTGCCAGAGCGATATAATCTTCTTTAGTTGGAATAGCGCAGCTAAAAAGACTGCAGTATGCACAAAACGGGTTATGTGCTAAGTTAAAATCAATTGTATAAACATAATTTGCATCATCATTTTTTTCAAAACTAATATATCTTCCTACACCATAAGTTTCTTTGTTGGTCGTTTTGTCAGTAAACCAAATGGTGAAATATACCAGTCCATCTGTAGTTGTACCTTTATAAACATTAATTTTATAATTCTTCGATTTATAATTTATATTCACATAACCAAATTTTAATACTTTTCGATAATCTCCTTTGGTCCCATAAATTTTTAAAGTATCCTTTTGTTGATATTCGAATAGCCTACTCTTAAAAACAAATTCTGGGTCAACGTCAAAATATTTTAAAGGTTCTAAATGCGCTTTTGGATCCAGGTTAAATGGAGAATCCGGGTCATTCTTCAATTTATAATCTTTTTCCATCCGAATCTTTTCAATTTTATTAATGTATTCTCTTTCCTCAGTTGAATATTTTTTTCCGCAGGAAGTGAAAAACAAAATTGAAATACAAAATAAAATGATAAATTTTTTCATTTGTTTGGCGATCCCATCTTTTAATAATATAACAAAAAACTAATTCTTCTCAACTTTTTTCTTAAGCTCGCTTAGCTTGTTTAATGCTTGCAATGGCGTAAGATTATCCAATTCCATATCAGAAATTTCTTTTCTTATTGAATCATCTTTTATCTCAAAAAGACTAAACTGAGTTTCATCATGAGTTTTAAATTTTGCAAGCTTAGCTTTTTTTATTTCATACGGAGTTAATTCCTTTCCTTCAAGATTTTCCAAAATCTGTTTTGCCCTGGAAGTTACAAACATCGGCAGCCCAGCCATTTGTGCAACCTGTATTCCGTAGCTATGGTCCGCACCACCGGCCGAAACCTTATGAAGGAAAATGACTTTATCGCCGTATTCTTTCACTTCAACTTTAAAATTTTTGATGCGCGGAAAAATTGTTGCCATCTCATTCAATTCATGGTAGTGCGTTGCGAACAATGTTTTAGCCGCTACAGCAATGTTTTCGTGAAGGTACTCTGTAATTGCCCATGCAATAGAAATTCCATCAAACGTGCTTGTGCCTCTGCCAATTTCATCAAGGAGGATCAGGCTTTTATTTGTAGCATTGTTCAATATGTTTGCTGCTTCCTGCATCTCAACAAGAAAAGTACTTTCACCGGCAGTAATGTTATCGCTTGCTCCTACACGTGTAAAAATTTTATCTACTAAACCAATCCGCGCAGATTTTGCCGGAACGAATGAGCCGATTTGAGCAAGTAAAACAATCAACCCAACCTGGCGGATATAAACAGACTTGCCTGCCATATTTGGTCCGGTAAGAAGAATTATTTGTGTATCCTCATTAACAAGAGAGCAATTGTTAGGATTAAACTTTTCGCCGGGTTTAAGTATTCTTTCAACAACCGGATGCCTTCCATCGATGATTTCAATTTCATCCGATTCATTTAATTCCGGTTTTACGTAATTATATTGTTCGGCGCTTTCTGCTAAGGAGATGTAGCAATCAAGCATCGCAATTAACCTTGCATTCTGTTGAATGGCTTCAGCTTCGGCAGCAACTTCTAACCGGATTTCATTAAATAACTGATACTCAAGATCGGCGATCTTTTCTTCTGCATTTAAAATTTTATCTTCGTAATTCTTTAGCTCAGGAGTTATATATCTTTCTCCATTAACAAGAGTTTGCTTGCGGATGTAATTTTCAGGAATCTTGTCTTTGTTTGCATTGCTGATTTCAATGTAATAACCAAATACTTTGTTAAAGCTAACTTTAAGTGATGAGATATTTGTTCTTTCTCTTTCTGTCTTTTGCAAATTTGCTATCCAGCTTTTTGCATTGCCAGACAAGTCGCGCAGCTCATCAAGCTCAGGACTGAATCCATAACTTATTACTCCGCCGTCTGAAAGACTGAGTGGTGGAGAATCGACAACTGCTTTATCAATTCTATCAACTAATTTTTCTATCGGTTGAAGTTTTTGATTTAGATTTACTAAAACTTGTGAGTTAAATTCAGAAAGCAACTCTTTAATTACCGGAATTTTCTTTAGTGATGTTTTAACTGCAACAATCTCGCGTGGATTTGCTTTAGCTGTGCAGACCTTGGAAATCAATCTTTCCAGATCACCAATTTCTTTTAACTCATTTATAATTTTGTAACGAATAGGTTTGTTATTAAAAAATTCTTCTACACATTCCTGGCGTTTAAGAATTGGCTGGAGTTTTCTAAGCGGGGCACTTATCCAATTCTTTAGCATCCTGCCGCCCATTGCGGTTTCTGTTTTATCAAGAATTGAAATTAGTGAGCCTTCTCTGCTGCCATCCTGCATAGAAAAAATTATTTCCAGATTTCTTTTGGTGGAAAAATCAAGCAGCATATAATCAGAAGGATTGTATTTTCCAATCTTATTTATGTGAGAGAGATTTACTTTTTGGGTTTCCTGCAAGTAGTTTAGAACAATTCCCGCCGCAACGGTTCCGCTGTAAAGATTATCAATTCCAAATCCTTTCAGGTTAACTGTTTTGAAATGAGCTGTCAGAATATCGTTGCTGAAATCTATATTGAAAACCCAGTCATCAACTTTTGTAAGACGCAGCTTTAAATTTATCTTTTGCAGGATGGAAGAAATCAGATCCTTATCCTTTTTTTGATAAAGAATTTCTGAGGGAGCAATCAATTCTACCTGCTGACTTATTTCGTTTACTGGAACTTCGTAGGCAAAAAACTCTCCGGTAGAAATATCGCAGAAAGATATTCCGGCAATTTCATCGTTAATGCAAAAAGCAAATACATAATTATTTTTTTTATGATCTAAAAGTTTATCGGAAAAAGCAACACCTGGTGTTACAACTTCAATAACTTCCCGTTTAACAATTCCTTTGGCAAACTTTGGATTTTCCATCTGCTCGCAAACGGCAACACGATAACCGGACCTTACCAATTTTGGTAAATAGGTATCAATCGCGTGGAACGGGAAGCCGGCAAGTGGTACATCACCTGCTGAACCATTTGCTCGCCTGGTTAAAGTAATCCCCAGCACCTTAGAAGCAGTCTTAGCATCCTCTTCAAAGGTTTCAAAGAAATCACCCACACGGAAAAGAAGGATTGTATCCGGATGATTTTCCTTAATTTTATGGTACTGAGCCATTAATGGGGTTGACATAGAAGGATTTTTAAGTTTCTAAAAATAATTTTTCAAGAGTATTAATAAAAATAATCATATTATCAAAATTAGCTTGTACATCTTCTATTTTTAATTTGATAAAGTCATTATAATCACTATCAGTTCTGTATACAAATTGATTTTTGTAAATCTCGCCTATCTCTTGCGAAAGTTTTCCGGTTTTAATATAATTTTTATTAAACCATCCTAAAAGCTGATGATGTTTTGAAGTAGAAAATCCGTCTTTACTTGCAAGGGCAGAAACAATATAGAAGATCGCATAATAAATCCGATTCTGTGCAGCGAATAGTTTATTATTCTCCATCAGCAGTTTTGCTTCTTCTACGGTTTCTTTTGATCTGCCAACTCTGTACTTTATAAAATCCCCTTTACTATACTCCATAAAACAGTCCTTCTTTTTTAACATTATGTGTAAATGGAGTATAAATATTTTCAATATCGTCGGCTGAATAAACTCTGCAATCAATAATTATATCATTTTCCAGTTCATAGCTATAAAGCAAATGTACTATCTCTTCTTTTAATTTACGGTCAACTTCTCTATTAAATACAAACATTAGATCGTAATCCGAATCTTCTTGGTTGTCCTTGCGTCTTCTTGATCCATAATAATAAATGCCCTTAAAATCGTTGTGCTTTTGCGAAAGCAAATATTTTAATTCGTTGATAATATAATTGATCTTTTCATTATTCATTATAAGACGGACAAATGATATGCTAATTTAACAGATTTCCAGTTAAAAATATACCTGAATGCTGGTTTAATATCAATTTACGATCATAATGTTTTGGAGTAGATTGGAAAAAGAAAGCAACCATACAAACCAGAATAACAAGCTTGTATAGTTGCATTTTTTAATGATTTGATAACTCTTTTTTAAAATGATTATTATATTTTTCTATATAATCCTTAAATTGAATGAATAGTTAGTTAATAATTACAACTTTATAAACTCAACTCTTCTGTTCAGCGATTTATTAGCAGCAGTATCATTTTGTGCAATTGGTTCGCCTTCTCCTTTTCCATCTGTTTCTATTCTTGCTGCATCAATACTAAAATCTTTTACCAAGACATTCTTTACAGAAGCGGCACGGCGTTTAGATAAATCCAGATTTGATTTATCCTCACCATCAGAATCCGTATGACCAACAATTTTAATTTTTACGGTTGGATTTTCTTGTAGAATAGTTGCAATCCCTTTAATGGTGCCGTACGATTCGGTTTTCACTACATCTTTATTTACATCAAAATAAATTCCATAGCTAACCAATTTGCCTTCTGTAAGGAGTTTGCTTCGCATATCGGGTGATGCATCGGTAATTCTGAAATTTGATATGTATGAACCGCAGGAAGCACCTCTTGATAATCTGAAACAAAGTCGATTAAGTTTAGTTTCATCATAAATATTTGTGGGCATATCCAAAACTTTTGCTTCTTTGTAATAAATCCTGAATCTTCGGTTTTGTACCCAGATAATAACGTGATTAACTTTTTCCGGTTCGACTGGATTCAACGTTGACGATCCTGTAATATTACTACTTTCACCTGTTTTGTATCCTAATGTGTTCCAACCTCCTTTTTCAATGGAGATAATTATGCCGCCATTCCCAGGATGAGGGTTATTATCCATTTCCTTATGCTTATCTTCTCCATACAATATAAGTCCAGCAGCAATACGTCCTCCAGTTTTTTTAGGAACAATATCAAATTCAATGATGAAATTTTTTGGAAAATCAATATTTTTTAATAGAAAATAATTCCCATCTCCACTATTCAGATTGAACCAATTCCCCGGGGCTATGCTCAATGTATTAATCTCACCAGGAGCATTTGCAGTCCACAAAGCTGGGAAATCGCCAACGGCATCCTGGCTGAAATCATCAAAGAGGATTATCTTTTCGCCAGGTACAAAATCATATTTTGACGAACTTGTAAACTGAATATTATTTTCGGTTTCTTTGCCAGAACTCTTTTGTTCTTCAGCTACCTGTTTTTTATTTTTATCTTCCTGTTGCGTCATGTCTTTCTTCTTATCATCCCCCTTTATACCTTTTTCAACCTTATTTAGCGTTGTGTCAATTCCCTGGTCAATATTTTTATTAACACGTTTTTCAACTTCTTTTTTAATTTTTTTACTAATGTCAAATTGTCCGTAGACGTTGTTAACACCAATAATTAAGACGATAATTGAAAAGCAAAATAAGTTTTTCATAAAACTTTCCCGTTGGTTGTTTATTGAAAATATACGACGCAAATATATGAGAAACTTTTCTCAAAATCGAAATCTAAATCACAACTTATAATTGCATGCGTTAAATTATTATTTTAATCGAAATAGATTTAAAAAATACTTCATAAAAATTTTTACTTGTTATTGTATTGTTTTTTTTAAGTTTCACCGATAAAATCGGCTCATTTACCTATTTCCCGCTGGTAATTATTTGTTTTTTAATTATTTTTTAACGTTTCTTTTCATGGAGAATATTTAGTTTTAATCGTAGTTTAAGCAATAGATTTAGATAGCATTTAAAATTTGTTAATGAGGTAAAATGGAAACAAAGAATGCAGACTTATCTTCTTTAAAGATCAATCGCTCATCAAATGAAAATTATGAATCATCCGGTGGATCGAAAAAATTATTGAAATCAATTGTGTATTTATTAGCTGCACTTATACTAATTATTGCGGGGTATTTCGGTTATAATTCTTTGTTTAGCTCTACTATCGAAGTTAAATTAACAACAGTGGTATTTAGATCTCCCTCGGAATCAAATGCTGTACTTACAGCAAGTGGGTATGTAGTTGCACAAAGGAAAGCAGCGGTTGCTTCTAAAGGTACTGGAAGATTAGTTTATCTTGGTGTTGTTGAAGGTGATAAAGTAAGAAAAGATCAAATAATTGCCAGGTTAGAAGATAACGATATTAAAGCGCAGCTTGAACAGGCACGGGCTAATTTAAGAGTAACCGAAGCTGACTTGAAAGATTCTGAAAGAAATTTTAACAGACAAAAAGAATTGCTTAAAGCAAATGCTTCAACCCAGCAAGAACTTGATGCAGCAGAATCTCGTTACCTTAGAGTTCTTGCAACAATTGAAGTTGCAAAAGCACAGGTTACAGCAGCGGAGGTTGCGTTAGAAAACATGCTAATCCGTGCACCATTTGACGGAACTGTTTTAACTAAGAATGCTGATGTTGGTGAAATTGTTGCTCCTTTTGCAGCAAGTGCCTCATCCAAAGCGGCTGTAGTTTTGTTGGCTGATATGAGTTCACTTCAAGTTGAAGCTGATGTTTCCGAATCCAATATTGAAAGGATAAAATTAAACCAAAACTGCGAAATTGTACTTGATGCTTATCCCGATAAACACTATCCGGGTTTTGTGGCTAAAGTTGTTCCAACAGCTGATAGATCTAAGGCAACTGTTATGGTTAAAATTGGATTTAGGGATTACGACAACCGTGTTCTTCCGGAAATGAGTGCGAAAGTTTTATTCCTTAATGCTGCTGACAAGAAAATAAATGTTGAAGAGAAATCCGTATTGGTTGTTCCGTCAACTTCAGTGGTAAATATCGATGGAAGAACTTTTGTTTATGTAGTAAGAAATGATATGATTGAAGAATTGACAATTTCAACTGGAAGAAATTTTGGCGGATTTACTGAAATAAAATCTGGACTAAACCAGGGAGATCGTATTGTAGAATCAATTCCGGAAAAGCTTAAAGCTGGAGTAAAAGTAAAAGTGAATTAGATGTTTTATGGTTGAAGGATGATGGTTGATGGAGTTCTTTGCGTTTGACATCTGACTTTTGACGTTTGACTTTTTGCTTTTATCATTCTACTTTAAATAAAAATAGGTTCATAATAATATTTAGATAATAGAATTATTGGAGACTAAATGGCAGAAATAATTAATGTTAACAATGTTTTTAAATCTTACTGGAGAGATAGTTTTGAAATTCCAGTACTTAATGATATTACTTTTGGTGTGGAAGAAGGAGAATTTCTTGCTCTGATGGGTCCTTCGGGTTCCGGCAAAACAACACTTTTAAATCTAATTGGCGGAATAGATAAACCTACTAAAGGAAATGTTATAATTAACAACACCAACATTGCCAGTCTTGGAGAATCAGCTCTTGCTAAATGGAGAGCAAATAATATTGGATTCGTTTTCCAGTTTTATAATTTGCTACCTGTACTAACTGCCTATGAAAACGTTGAGCTGCCATTGCTGCTAACAAAATTATCAAAAGCAGAAAGAAGAAAACATGTTGAATCTGCATTGGATATAGTTGGATTAGCTGATCGAATGAAACACTATCCTAAACAACTATCTGGCGGGCAGGAACAGCGTGTAGCAATAGCCCGGGCTATTGTAACTGATCCGCTGATTCTTATTGCAGATGAACCAACTGGCGATCTTGATAAGATTTCTGCGGTAGAAATTTTAATGCTGCTTGAGCGATTGAATAAAGAATTTAAGAAAACAATTGTAATGGTAACACACGATCCCCGCGCCGCAGAAAAAGCGCATCTAATTCGTCATCTTGATAAAGGCGATTTGGTTTAGGAGAAATTATGAAAATATTTAAATTGATTTTTAAAAATGCACAACGTCATAAGCTTCGTACTCTCTTAACAATCCTTGGAATAGCCATTGCAGTTATTGCATTTGGATTATTAAGAACTGTAGTTACAGCCTGGAATGTAGGTGTAGAAGCTTCTTCTGCCAACAGGATGATTACTCGTCAGGCAGTTTCGTTCATCTTCCCGTTACCTTATGCTTATCTGGATAAAATAAAACAAGTACCTGGGATTGAAACGGTATCTTATGCTAATTGGTTTGGCGGAGTTTACAAGGATAAAAACCAGTTCTTTGCCCGTATGGCTGTTGATGCTGAAACGATGTTTGAAGTGTACCCTGAATTCCTTTTATCCAAACAGGAATTGGAAACATTTAAGAAGGAAAGAAACTCTTGTATAGTTGGGCGCGATATTGCAAAGCAGTATAATTTTAAAATCGGTTCTATAATAACGCTTGAAGGCGACATATTCCCCGGCAGATGGGATTTTGTAGTTAGAGGAATTTATCAGCCGCGTGATAAAACTACCGATGCAACTCAAATGTTTTTTCACTGGCAGTATATTGATGAAAGGATGAAACAAGAATCACCTGCAAGAGCCGGTGATGTTGGATGGTATATTCTTAAAATAAAAGATCCTTCTCAGTCCGGAAGAATTTCCAACGAGATTGATGCTCTTTTCAAAAATTCCACTGCTGAAACTAAAACTGAAACTGAAAGAGCATTTGCACAGGGATTTATGGGTGCAGTCAGTTCAATTATTACTGCAATGAATGTTATGTCATTTGTAATTATTGGAATTATAATGCTGGTACTTGGCAACACAATGATAATGGCTGCACGAGAAAGAACAAGAGAATATGCGGTATTTAAAACTTTGGGATTTAACGCCAAGCATATTATCGGATTAATTCTTGGTGAGTCACTTTTAATTTCAGCTCTTGGCGGCGGTGTTGGATTATTATTTACTTTTCCAATAATCACTGGTTTCGAAGCTAATATACCAAAAGGATTTTTTCCGGTTTTTCAGATTGAACCAATTACTGTCATCCTTGCTGGTTCATCTGCTTTATTGATTGGAATTCTTGCTTCAATATTCCCAATTCAAAGAGCACTTACAACAAAAATTGTTGATGGATTCCGGCACGTTGGATAAAACTTGAAGTACGAAATTCTAAACACTAAATAGGAAAAATTATAAAGTTTAGTTTTGAGATTTTATTTTGACATTTGCAATTGTTTAGGATTTAGTGATTAGAATTTAGGATTTAACAAAATGAATAAAGAGAAATAAGATTTTGAAAAATTTGGAGCTTGAATGAAGATTCCTTTAAAATATTCAATTCGTAATTTTAAAACTCGTAAGCTTACAACTGGAATTACGGTTGTTGGTATTATGCTGGTAGTTTTTGTTTTCGCAGCTGTTTTAATGATGGCTTACGGTATTCAAAAAACTTTGATTGCGACTGGAGCTAAGGACAATGTGATTGTAACACGTAAAGCTTCTAATGGAGAAATAAGTAGCATAATTGAAGGTGAAACGCAGAATGTAATACGAACGTTGCCGCATATTGCAAAATCGCCAGATGGAAAGCAGATTATTTCTGCTGAGCCGGTTGTTGTTATCAACTTAGATAAATTTAAAGGCGGGTTAAGCAACATTACTGTTCGCGGAGTTTCGGAACCAGTTACACTTCTTCGTCCAAATGTTAAACTAATTGATGGCAGGATGTTTAAGTTTGGTGTTAAGGAATTGATTGTGGGTGAATCAATCTCCAAGCGATTTAAAGGTGCACAGATAGGAAGCCAGGTTCGATTTGCAGGAGATCAGTGGACTGTAGTTGGTATTTTTTCTTCAGATGGAAGCGGGTTCGATTCAGAAATTTGGGGCGATGCTCTTCAACTCCTTAGCTCCTTTAACCGTGGTAGTGCTGTCTCCACACTAACTTTAAAATTAGACAAAGAAGAAAATTTTGAAAACTTTAGAAGCGCTTTTATAGCTGATAGAAGACTTCAGCAATTTGAACCAAAGGTTGAACGAAAATTTTTTGAAGAACAATCTGAATTTATGGCAACATTCATAAGAATTCTGGGAATTTTCATTACCATAATTTTTAGCTTTGGTTCAATCATTGGAGCAATGATTACAATGTATGCTTCGGTAGCAAACAGAACCGTAGAAATTGGTACGCTCCGCTCTTTAGGTTTCAAAAGAAGAAGCATACTTGCAGCCTTCCTAATGGAATCATTTGCCATTGCTCTACTTGGTGGAGTATTGGGATTAATTTTAGCATCGTTGCTACAATTCTTCTCAATATCCACACTTAATTTTCAATCATTTTCCGAATTGGAATTTAAATTTGCGCTTTCGCCATCTATTATAATTTCATCCTTGATCTTTTCAATCTTTATGGGATTTCTTGGCGGCTTCCTGCCGTCTGTTCGTGCAGCAAGAATGAATATTGTAAATGCTTTACGCGAAGGATAACGAAATGTATGATGGTTGATGGAATTTTTATTGCCCCGACTTTTTTTGCCGGGGTTTTTTATATCTGGTAAATCTTTTCTTATGCTAAAAAATGCCCACAATTATTAGAATCTTTTTTTCACACTTAATGATTTCATCTCCTCTGATTCTGATCCTTTATAGATACTTTAGGGTAAATTTGCTAAGTTAGTAACGATCAAAAGATGATATTAACAGTTTAACTCAATGTTCCAAGAACTAAACTTCCAGGTATAAAATGCCGAATAAAAAAAAATCTTTCCCTCCAATTGTTATTCTTGATGAAAGCAATTCAAATGATTATCAACCAGTTTATGAATTTCATATTTCCCGGTATTCAAGAAAGAAATATGATTTTGCTGAATTGTTGTTTTCTACTAATGGCAATGTAGTTTTCGCTAACTTTCAGGCAGCAAGACAATTTGCTTTTAAGCTGAATGAAAAGAGGGAACCTGGAAATATGGTTAGAGTAGGGCAGGTTAATGCTATGGGATTGTTAGATGAAATTTATCATTATGTTTTACGCCAGTATGAAATACAGGTTAACCCGGATGTTTTTAAACGGGCAATAAATTATGTTAATAAGAATCTTGGCGAAGAGAAAGTAAAGAATGCATTACTAAGTTTCATTGAGTTATTTCCGTCTGTAAATGTTTATAATGGCAAGGAGCATCCGGTTGATTACCTTTCCGGTAATACAAATGAAAAATCGAACTACGAAATTACCCTGGAAGAAATGATCCTGCTTTATTTTGCCAACTTTAATCCGGCTAATAATCTTTTAAAAGAATTGTTTGATGATTCTCAGCTTCAGGTTCAAACAGTTTATAATGAGCTAATTGTTAATCTTGATAAATTTTTTCAGAATGAAAAACCATTTGGACCAGAAAATCAATTTATTTTTGATCTGCTAAAAACTCCCATATTAAAGAATCCAGAAAGTTTAGAAGAACAATTAAAGTTTGTTGCTGAGCGCTGGGCTATAATACTCGATGAGAAATTTTTAAAAAAGATTTTATCCGGAATGGATTTAATTAAGGAAGATAAACGGTTCGATATGTTTGGCGGTGGTGGTGCCCCCACTGTTGTTCCAAAATATAAAGGTAAAGTAGATGAAAGTGATATTCTTGGTTTAGGTAAAAGTGGATTTAAGTATGGAGACACTAGTCATCTTTCTTATCTTGAACCGGAAAGGTTTACTCCGGATATCCACTGGATGCCGCAGGTGGTTCTGCTTGCAAAGAATGTTTATGTCTGGCTCGATCAGCTTTCTAAAAAATATGAAAGATTGATCGCAAGACTTGATCAAATTCCTGATGCTGAACTTGATATTATTGCACAGTGGAATTTTACCGGGTTGTGGCTTATTGGTTTGTGGGAAAGAAGCAAAGCTTCACAAAAAATAAAACAGATAATGGGAAATCAGGATGCAGTTCCATCTGCATATTCGCTTTATGATTATGTAATTGCAAATGATCTTGGCGGTGAAGATGCGTTCCGTGATTTAGATAAACGTTGCAGGCAGCATGGAATAAGGCTTGCAAGCGATATGGTTCCTAATCATATGGGAATTTTTTCTAAATGGATTATCGAGCGCCCACACTATTTTGTACAATCACCTTATCCTCCTTTCCCAAATTATAAATTTACAAGTCACGATTTATCGGATGATCCAAACGTTCAACTTAGAATTGAAGATGGTTATTGGAACCGGACAGATGCAGCGGTTGTTTTTCAGCGGATTGATAACCGAAGCGGTGAAGTGAGTTACATTTATCATGGTAACGATGGAACGAATATGCCATGGAATGATACTGCTCAGCTTGATATGCTTAAAGCGGAAGTACGTGAAGCAGTTATCCAAACAATCTTTCATGTGGCACGCAAAACTCAAATCATCCGCTTTGATGCTGCAATGACTCTTGCAAAAATCCACTTTCAACGTTTATGGTATCCACAGCCCGGGACTGGCGGCGATATTCCTTCCCGAGCTGATCACGCATTAACCAGGGACGAATTCGATTCATTCTTTCCAAAAGAATTCTGGCGAGAAGTTGTTGATCGTATTAATGATGAAATGCCAGACACACTTCTACTCGCTGAAGCTTTCTGGTTGATGGAAGGATACTTCGTCCGCACGCTGGGAATGCACCGTGTTTACAACAGTGCTTTTATGCATATGATGATGAAGGAAGAAAACGCCAAATACCGCGATGTAATTTCTAACACACTGGAATTCAATCCGGAAATTCTTAAACGCTATGTAAGTTTTATGAGCAATCCAGATGAGGAAACCGCAATAAAACAATTTGGTACGGATGATAAATATTTTGGTGTTGCTACATTGTTAGTAACTCTGCCGGGACTTCCGATGTTTGGACACGGACAGATTGAAGGTTATACCGAAAAGTATGGAATGGAATATCGCCGGGCTTATTATAATGAACATCCAAACGATTGGCTTGTGAACAGGCATAAACGCGAAATCTTTCCGTTGATGAGAAAACGGTATATCTTCAGTCAGGTTACTGATTTTTGGTTCTATGATTTCTTCGATCAGAATGGAAATGTAAATGAAAACGTATTTGCTTATTCAAACAGGTATGGTAACGATAGGGCTTTAGTTATCTACAATAATAAATTTGATGAAACAAAAGGATGGATAAAAAACTCTACCGGTAAAGCTGTGGGAACAGGAGTTGGAGATGAGAAGAGAATTGAATATACCAACCTTGCGAGCGCTTTAAGTGTAAATCCCGCTGATAATTTCTATTACATTTTCAAAGAGCATATTTCGGAACTTGAGTTTATCCGCTCTGGAAAAGAGATTACTGAAAACGGTTTTTATTTCGAGCTTCAGGCGTTTAAGTACCAGGTGTTTATGGAATTTAGGGAAGTGTATGATTCCACCGGTGAATATGAAAATTTAAAAAATCAGCTTGGTGGAAATGGAATTCCAAACATTGAACAGTTAAAACTGGAAATAAAACTTCAACCAATCCATGATGCTTATGCAAATATTTTTGATAAAGTCTTATTCGATTCCATCGATGCATATCTTAGAGAAGAGAGAATTGAAGATTTTAGCGGCAAGGAAAAATTTGTTACCAACCGTTATCAATATTTTCTTGGACAAATTAAAGGATGGTACAATCTGAAAATTGATTCGCTACAATTAACCGATGAATTCAGAAAAGGTGTTTATTCAATAAAAGATTTAAATGATTTGTTAGAGAAAGAAGATTTTGAAATTGAGGAAAGTGAAGTTTTATCCGCAGAATTCCGTAAATCAATTTTAATAAGCCGTACTTCAAACTATCATCAAAACCTGCTCCTTTATTTGGTTTGGCTTTCAATAAACTATCTTGGAAAATTGTTTGATGAAAAAGAGTACGGAATAAAAAGTCTGGAGATAGCGGATGACCTGCTGTTGTATTATCCAATCCGTGATATTCTGCACCGGCTAGGGAGAAGTGAATTTGAAATAGATAAAGAAATAACTTTGCTTAAGCTGTTAACAAAATTTAATGCCGAAATAATAAATGTAAGCGAAATGCATTTTGATTTGATAAACAAAGCTAAAGCATTCCTGCCGGACACAACCGCTACTAAACGATTAAGCAATAAAGAAACAATAATTCTAACTGAGCTACTGAATGATTTTGATGTTCGTGATTTTCTTGGAGTAAACAAGCACGAAGGAATTTGGTATTACAGCAAAGAAAATTTTGAGGAATTGTTAGATTGGCTTTTAACGCTGGAAGCAGTTAGCTACATTGAAAAGGTAAAAGACAAAACTGTTGATAACAAAGAACTAATTAACTTTCTGAAAGATATTTTCCATCTGAACAAAACTCTTAAGGAAATCTCTTTGCAGAGCGGCTACAAGCTTGAGGATTTGAAAGACAATATAAGCAAGGCAGCAAGTTAAATTTTAGTGTCAGGCATTTTGGTTAAAATCTAAAAATGTTTTTATAAAACAGGGGTTACTATGAAAAGAATATTTGTATTTATAATTTTTGTAAACATTGTTAGCATTACAAATGCACAATGGTTTTGGCAAAACCCATTACCACAAGGAAATGAACTTTACAGTATAAAATTTATTTCGTCAACAGTTGGCTGGACTGTTGGTGAGGTTGGCACAATTCTCAGAACCACAGACAGTGGAACGACTTGGGCTTTACAATCAAGCGGAACCACAGAAACTTTGCATGATGTCTCCTTTACCGATGCGAATAATGGGACGGCTGTAGGTTGGGCAGGTACAATTATTAGAACCACAAACGGCGGCACGACCTGGCAAGCACAATCAAGCGGGACTGCAAACTATTTTTATGGTGTATCCTTTACGGATACAAATAATGGGACGGCTGTAGGTTTTGGTTGGAATGGAACAGCTTGGGTCGGTATAATTCTAAGAACGACAGATGGAGGAACAACATGGACTTCACAAACAATTGAAACAAAAAACGTTTTGAATGATATCTCTTTTACCGATGCAAATAATGGAACGGCTGTTGGTGATGGAGGCATAATCCTCAGAACAACTAACGGTGGAACAACATGGCAAACACAAACAAGCGGTACAGCAGAAGATTTGATTGACGTATCCTTTACTGATGCAAATAACGGTACAGCTATTAGCCGTAGCACAATCCACAGAACAACAGATGGAGGAACAACATGGAAAGTTCAATCAAGCGGAACAACTTTGAGTTTGCATGCCGTCTCTTTTTCCGACTCAAACTACGGAACAGTTGTTGGCGATTACGGTACAATTTTTAGAACTACCAACGGGGGAACAACTTGGTTGTCACAATCAAGCGGAATAGGTATGTATTTTTTGGGTGTTTCCTTTACCGATGCAAATAACGGAACGGCGGTAGGTGGTTCTGGTACTATTCTCAGAACAACAGACGGCGGAACAACTTGGACTTTACAAACAGTCGGAACCACAAAAACTTTGTATGATGTCTCCTTTACCGATGCGAATAATGGGACGGCTGTTGGTACTGGTACTATTCTCAGAACAACAAATGGCGGAACAACCTGGGCTTTACAATCAAGCGGAGCAACAAACTATTTGAGCGGTGTCTCTTTTACCGATGCAAATAATGGAATGGCTGTTGGTGGTTCTGGTACTATTCTCAGAACAACAAATGGCGGAACAACCTGGACTTCACAATCAAGCGGAACAACAGAATGGTTGAATAGTGTCTCTTTTACTGATGCAAATAATGGGACGGCTGTTGGTGATGGCAGTACAATACTCAGAACGACAGATGGAGGAACAACCTGGACTTCACAATCAAGCGGGACAACTGCATGGTTAAATGGTGTTTTCTTTACCGATGTAAATAATGGGACTGCTGTTGGTGCAAGAGGTACAATACTTAGAACAACAAACGGTGGAATTACTTGGCAGGCACAATCAAGCGGATCAATAGGCATGTTATATAGCGTATCATTTACAGATATGAATAATGGAACAGCTGTTGGTAGTAATGGCGAATGGACTTTATTTCCGCCGACAATCCTTAGAACAACAAACGGTGGAAAAAGCTGGCAAGCGCAACCAAGTGGAACAAGTGACGCTTTGTATGGTGTTTGTTTTATTGATGCAAACAACGGTACTGCTGTTGGAGGGGGTGGCCAAATCCTAAGAACCACAAACGGAGGTGTTACTTTTATTACAGAAGATAATAACAACACTAAACCGCAAGAATTTTTGCTACAACAAAATTATCCAAATCCGTTTAACCCGAGTACAAAAATAAAATACACAGCCCCACCCAACCTCCCCCAAGGGGTGGCTTTAGTTACACTAAAAGTATTTGATCTTTTAGGTAGAGAAGTTGAAACATTAGTTAATGAAGAAAAACCAGCAGGAAATTATGAAGTGGAATTTGTTGGTAATAATATTGCAAGCGGTATTTATTTTTATCAATTAAAAACAGATAATTTTATCCAAACTAAAAAGATGATTTTGTTAAGATAGAATTTTTTCTCGGCTGTCAAGGAACGCCATTATACCACAAAAAGGAAATATTCTGGTGTTGATATATTGTGCTAAATATTGTACGTTTATCTGCACAATATAAAATTTGGAGTATTTATGTACAGAATACAATTAGATAAAGATATTCAACCTCTTTCTGAGTTTCGTTCAAAAGTTGCTTTTTATTTTGACAAAGTTAAAAAAACTAAGAGACCATTAATTATTACTCAAAATGGCAAGAGTGCCGCAATATTGTTGGATGTTTCTGAATATGAAGCAATGATTGATAAAATTGAAGTTTTGGAAGACATCAAATTAGCCGAAGGACAAATTAATAATGGTCTGCAAATCTCTCATCTGGCAGTTAAGAAAAGATTTACTAAAAGGTCTTAAAAGTGAAAATATTCTGGGCGCCATTAGCTGTAGAAAGGTTGGAGAATATCTTTGAATATATTTCAAAAGATAACAGTACCGCCGCTTATAAAATGATTGAAAGAATTTTTAGCAAAGTCGAAAAGTTATCTGAATATCCGGAAAGAGGAAGAAAAGTTCCGGAAGCAAACAGAGAAGAAATTCGTGAAATCTTTGAGGGTGAATATAGAATAATTTATCGGGTTGAACCTAAAAGAATATTTGTTCTCTCAATTAGAAATTTCAAGCAATTATTACCTGATAAAGAATTAGGATAATTATCTATCGATGTATTTCTTACCCATAACCAAAGCAATTTTTAAAACTTTATTTCCAATACCATCCATAGTAAGCATTGCAATATACATTCCGCTGCTAACTCGTGTGCCATCAAAATTTGTTAAATCCCAATCTAAGTATTGTGTGTAATTATTCTTTTCGATCTTTTTAATAAACGCGCCAGCAAGATCATAAATTCTAATAGTAATTGCTTTGGGAAGATTTATGAACCGGACAAAATCCTGGTTCATGTTTCCGCCAAAATCATTTATCCCAAAATATGGATTTGGAAAAACACCTATTTCATCTAAAGCTTTTTTTGCCGCTTCTTTATCATTTAAATTTGCTGAAGTAAGTTTTGCTTCGAAAATATCTCCGCCGGTAATTGGTTTGAAAGTAACAATCCGGATTACAGTTCCCGGATCCGGTACACTCCCGCTTATAGAAAGTGAACCAAACTTATGATCAGGGAATTTTGATATACCTGCAAGCTGAGGCGGATCAGCCGGATCGAAATTCGGTTTGTATGCAAATAATTCCTCCCAATCATTGTTATCCAGTTGAGTCCACTTATCATCCGGTATAGTTCTACTGGAATCTTGCCTGTCATAGTCCAGTACTTTAATTGCAAGCCGGTAATCATCATCTGTTGTATTTGGATCTCTTCCAATACACCAGGCTTCAAAAGGCAGAGTATCAACGCTTAGTGTATCGCTTTTCAGGATCGGATTGAATGAATGTGCATAACCACTGGGATAATATTTTGATGTTCCATCAAAACGAATTTCGTAATCATCATATCCTAAACCTTCATCGGCTGGATTTACCTGCCAGTTTAATCTTTTATTTGCTCCTTTTATTTTTATTATCCATTTGCTGGAGGAACTTAAATTATTTATCACATCAATCGGTTGAGTAAGAGTGGTTCCACCAGGACCTTTAATTTCAAGGATAGATTTCATCCTGTATTTTGTATTAGCTGCAGCAATGCTATCTTTCCCAAGGTTTTGAACAGAAAGAATAAAACCATCAATTATTTTTTTGCCTGTAATCTCCGCTGTAAACTCTTTTTGATTTTTTAAAAGTGTATCATTTTTAGTTTTGTTGAAAAGGTTGTATGATAAATTCTTATCATTCCCATTCAGAATAACCTGGTATAAGTCCCCTGTTAAAGCTGTGGGATCAATAATATTAAATTTTATACAGGCATCGGAATTGCCAACAATCTGGGAAGCAATAACAGCATCATCAACTGTGTAAGGATAAGTAACATCAATAAGTTTCTGACCCGGAATAACTTCTATTACTTTGTGAGGGCTTTCCAGATAAGATGGGGTACTGTTTTCATTATAAGCATAAGCAGTAACCCCAAAATAATAAGGTGAGTAATTATTGAGCGCAAGATAATTATGAAAATAATCAATTGAGATAGTAATTTCTCTTTTCAAACCTTTATTGTTACCAACAATAACAGGTGCAAGAAAATATTTACCGTTTACCATAATCATATCGTTAATAACATCAATATTATTTTTGATGTCGTAAACATCTAAAAGTTTTGGATTGTTGCCATTCTTATCCTCATATTGCCAAAGTCTGTATCCTTCAAATGTGTAAGTGGAATCTATTTTGTTATCTATTGGCAGGAATGGATCTCTTTCATCGTAGTTTTCTGCATTATCTTCCCACCACAGTTTAAACGACCTATCCATTGAGTACGTGTGTAGTATTGGGGAAGGTGGAGGTTGTGCTGTTTTGAAATTCATATCATACAATGTTTTAGCTACGGCAGCTTTTTTCTTTAAATTAGTTACACTATTCAGATTATCACTTCCGCTGCCAACAATTATTGCTATTACAATTTCAATTGTATCGTTGGGCGCAATATTATAAGCATCTGTAGTCATAATTATTTTTCTAAAACCAGGTTTAGGTGGATTAGGCCAGCCATTTCCTTCATACCAGCCTATGTGGTTTACCGGGTCGCCTGCAAGGGGAAATTTAGTTGTCTTACCTGTATGCGGATCTCTGTAATCTGAGCCATTTGCTTTATTACCCTGTAAGCAATTATAATATTCATCAGGATACATTGGTTCGGGGAAAACAGTATTATTAACAAATGGAGCGAATGAAGACATAAATTTACTATTTGCTGTTTTGGGCGTTACATTAATAAATTCAAAACCAACAGCAGGTGGAGTATTTCCATATTCAATATCATTCCCATCAGAATTATAACCATAACCCAAATTTAGTGTTGTATCACATCCACAATAATCATCTCTTCCATCACCAATATTTAAATAAGCCCAATAACCAAAATACATGTCTTTAACGTACTGCTTACTCTTATTTACAATTTTATATTTTTTGTAAATAATGTCGGCGAAATAATCAAGTTTGTTAAAAGCAAAAACGGTAGTTTGGATTTCCAATCCTATTGGTTTAGATGACCACCAGGAATAAAGAGAGTCAAAATCATTGGAAACATACCAAAGCATTTCATCGCCAAGAAAATCCGGTTTGTCTTGTCCAATAGTATATTTTCCATCTTTATTAATATCAATCCAAGGTGCGCCATCTTCAACAGGCCATTCAAGAAAATCATTTCCATAACTGACCCGAATTGGTCCTTCTGGAATTTGTTCCCAGTCTTTATTTAGTTTATAAACACGATACTTTTTTAATGAAGAATCATCCGGATTTCCGTTAAAGAGTATCTTTCCAGGTTGTAATCCTCCATCGCCATTAATCCTTATTTTGTCATTAACAATTCCGCCCCACACCAAACCATCTTCAGCTATTAAAGTTTTATTCGCTTTTTCTCCTCCAGGCCATTGTAACCCATATTCATCTTTGCCCGGATTATAAGTGTAACCCTTGTTAGAAATCCACATCTTGCAACTATTAATTGCGATATAATTATAAAAATTGTTTATGGTTGTTTTTTGAAATGGAATTGGCGTTTGGCTAAAGTTGTTAAAATAGAATGACATCAACAAACCCCAAATAAACAAATAAGTATTTAAATTCATATGATACACTATTGGATATTACAATTTATTGGTAGCAATTTTCCATTATGTAAAAAATCTTCTCATACCAATCAAACTTATAAAATTTTTCTTATATTCAATACGAAAAATATTTGAATTCATCTCAACTTATGAGTTTTTTTTTTTTTGAAAAATTTTTACTTAGCTGAATAAAACGGTTGATGAAACAATTCTTAACATTAGTACTCTGTGTTCAAATAAGTTTAAGTTTATTTGCCCAAACTCATAAACCAACAATATCCGGATTAATTTCAGATCAATCCACCGGAGAACCTCTTATAGGCGCAAATTTAGTTGTTTATAAAGACAGTCTTATTTCCACTTCTATTCCACTAAAAGGTACTGCTACTAACAAATATGGTTTCTATGCTTTGCCTGAAATGGATTATGGAGTTTATCTCATTGCATTCAGAAATATTGGCTACAAACTGGAAGTAAAAAGAGTAGAAGTAACAAAGACTACTGAAAACATAAGGTTAAATGTTCAGTTGAATGAAGAAAGCATAACGCTTGAGGAAGTGACGATAAAAGGTGAAAGAAATACTAAAACAGAAATTAGTACAATAAATATATCTCCGGATATTATTAAGCAGCTTCCTTCACTTAGCGGTGAAGCAAATGTTTTCAAATCGCTGGAATACATTCCCGGTGTTAAAGTTGCCAACGAGTTATCCAATGGAATTTATGTACGTGGTGGTTCTCCGGATCAAACCTTAACTCTGCTTGATGGTGTTATTTTATATAATCCATCTCACCTTGGAAATTTTGCAAGTACATTCAACTCAAACGCACTTCAGGATGTCCGGCTGCTTAAAGGTGCCTTTCCGGCTGAGTATGGTGGAAGACTCTCAAGTGTACTTGATATTAAGTTACGTTCCGGTACAAAGCAAAAAACAAAAGGATCTTTAGGTTTAGGACTTATTAATTCCGGTTTTATGATTGAGGGACCTGTAAATGAAAAATCTACCATAATGCTATCCGGTAGAAAAATGTATTATGATTTTATTCAGAATAGCTTTAATAAAAACAGCACCTTACCCAGGTATAATTTTTACGATTTGAATGCAAAGATAAATTATAACCTGGACGAAAATTCGAAAATCTTTGTCAGTGGTATGTTCGGTAAAGATAATCTTTACAGTCCAACAAACAGTAAAGACATTGATTATGATATTCAATGGCAGAACGCTTCTTTAAGTCTTAACTGGCTGAATATAAATAATGAATCACTTTTTTCTAACACATGGTTTAGCTTTATTAGTTACGAATTTACTTCTAAACTAAATGATAAAAATAATAATTCCGGTTCCGGCGATTATTACTCTTCTTCGCAGCTACAGGATTTTATAGTTAAAAGAGCAGTGGAGTATATGTTTGATGAAACACATACCATCAAATCCGGTATAGAACTTACTTTGCATAAATACAGATTAATTTACAGCGATTATTATGATCCTGAACTTCAGGATGATGATAGAATCGGGACAGATAATTTATCTCTTGAAACTGCAATATATTTTCAGGATGAGCTACAAATTACTCCGCTCTTAACTACAAATGCAGGTGTGCGATTATATTTTTTCAACAAGAGCAAATACTTTAGAGCTGAACCAAGATTTTCTGCAACCTACGCTTTAAATGAAAATATTTTTATTAAAGGAGCCTTTGCCATTGCTCATCAGTTTCTTCACTTGATTGTCAGGAACGATATTTCACTTCCTACTGATTTGTGGTACCCTTCTACTACTAATATTAATCCAAGCAAATCGCTGCAATATGTGTTTGGAGTAGAATCATATTTTGATAACCAGGCATATTTATTTTCTGTGGAAGGATATTACAAAGAGATGCAGGACTTATATGAGTTTGGTAATATAAAAAATAAGGATTTAAGTAAACCGATTGAAGATCAGTTCACATCCGGCAAGGGAGAGTCTTACGGAATGGAATTATTCTTTAACAAACGAGCCGGCGATTTGATGGGATGGATCGGTTATTCACTTTCCTGGACAAAAAGAAAATTTGATGAACTTAATGGTGGAAATATTTTTTATCCTCGATACGATAGAAGACACGATATTTCAATTGTTCTTACATATAACTTTACACAAAATTTTAATTGCGGTATAACCTGGACTTACGCGTCAGGACAAGGTTATACTGTTCCGACCGGTCAATATCAGTTTGGTGATATTGGAATTGGTTCGACGGATAAAATTCAATTTAACAATTCAGGAATCAATTCTTACCGCTTGCCGGACTACCACAAATTGGATTTTAGCGCATCATATAAGTTTTCATTTTCCAATCTTGCATTTGAGACTTATTTAAATCTCTTTAATCTTTACAACAGGAAGAATGCATTCGCACAATATATTTCATATGATAATGCTGCCGGAACTAATAGCAGCGCTTCAGGAACGGACAGAATTCCAAAACTAAAACAGTTAACACTATTTCCTTTCATTCCAACTTTGGGAGTAAATATAAAGTTTTAATATGGTTAAAAACTTCAAACATATTTTACAAGTTTTGTTTCTGTTCGCTTTCGTTTCCTGCGAACAAATAGATATTATTGAGAATGATCTTCCTTACATAGAAACGGTTGTTGTTAAAGCTGAACTTGAAGGGAACAATGTATTTACTGGTGTAAGCTTTACCCGTACTTTACCTCATAACCAGGTTTATACAATTGAAAAAGCAGAATTGAAAGATGTAATTACATATTTGCAGGTTGATGGTAAAAGGATAATTCCATTAGCTTATACAAAAGATGGAATTTATAAATCCTCTGAAGATATTATAATTGAAACCGGTAAATCTTACGAACTTTTTGCAAAGTGGAATGGAACTCAAATATATTCCAAGACGTATGTTCCTTTGGAACCGCAAGCACAAAGAGCCAGCATTGCTGGTGGTTATTTAAACGGCAGTATATTGGCAAATAAAGATGAAGTGATTGGCACAACCTGGATTATTGCTTACACCGCAAGCAGCATTTCTGATGAGGCAGCAGAATTCTATGAGTTAAAAACTGCAAAATCGGATAAACCGGAAAATGTTCTGATAAGGACGACTGATATACCGATAAAATATCAACCGTATCAATACCATAGCCGGTATTATATGCGCTTCTATTCATTTGATAAACAGTTTTTGGAATATTTTAAAACTAAGAATGGTAATGAACCTATCGAAAATGTTTTTGCTCAAGGTGCGTCTACAGTGGTTTGGAATGTTCACGGAAATAATGTGATTGGATTATTTATTGGTTTTACAAAATCAAAAATTATAAAAGCAGAATGATTAAGAATTTCACTATAAAATTACCCGGTACAATTCTTCTTTTAATTACAGGAATGATTGCTTTTTTCTATACCGGCTGTCTTAAGGATTCCAATCAACCTGTTGCACCGGGATTTAATAATTCTGCTGAGCTTTTAGTTTACGTTGAGTTGAATCGTAATTTTATAAATTCTGCTGAAAATCCAGCTCTGGTTTCCGTTGATGAACTTTATTCAAATAAAGACAAATATTTAATTATTGACATCAGGGAGAAAACGCAATTTGTAAACGGACATATAGAAGGTTCAAAAAACATTCAGCCAAAAGACTTACTTACATTTTTAAAAAGTATTAATTCATCTGAATTTCCTAAAATTGTAATTGTAAGTAAAAGCGGGCAGGATGCTGCATTTATTACCTGCTTGTTAAGGTTATGGGGATTGAACAATGTATATTCTCTTAATTTCGGAATTGCGCAATGGAACAAATCTTTATCAGATGATTGGATTAAAGCAAGGAGTCATTATTCAGTTAGAAACAATAATGATTTTACTTATTCGAAGAATTCTTTTTACTCACTTCCGGGAATAAATTATTCGGATGATACCTTTCCGATTGAAAATAAACTTGAGGAACGGATTACTTTATTGCTGGGTGAAGGATACGATCCTGTAAAAACAACTTTGAAAGAAACGTTTACAAATTATTTTGATTATGGATTGAACAAATTTACCGGTTGCTATGTAATGTGTTATGGACCAGAGTTTTTATATGTTGGCGGAGCTATTAATATGTACGGACCTGCAGGTCATCCAGCCGGTTCTGTTTTTTATAATCCAATTTCGGATTTGAAGAGTACATCTTATTTGCAAACTATTCCTTCTGATAAGCCGGTTGTTATTTACAGCTTGAATGGTCAGCAGGGAGCATTCTTGGCGGCTTATCTCCGCCTGTTGGGGTATGATGCAAAAAATATTGCTTTTGGTTCCTGGAGTATGTGGGGTTATAGTTACATTTTTTCTCAGCCGGGTAGAAAGGGAGGCGTTGATTATTTTAAAACTGCTTTTACTAATTATGGATTCTGGGTAGCCGATCCACAAAACCTTGGTTTAGCAGTCGCTAAAAATTATCCGCTTGTAACAGGTGAATGAGAAATCCTTTATCTTTATAGAGAAATATAAGTTGAAATTGCCTAAGATTAGTTTAATTATTGTGTAATAAAAATAATAAGCGTTATACTGTTAAAAAATTATGAAGAAACCAGAAATAATAGAAGTAAGACATCTTTTCCCTGAATTATATACAGAACTAATTGAATTATTGAAAAATTTATCTGCTGATGAATGGAACTATCCAACATCAAGTTCCGTATGGAATGTAAAAGATATTGTTGCTCATCTAATAGACACTGATTTAAGGCGAATATCTTATCAAAGAGATAAATTAATTCCACCAAAATATGGTAAGCAAATTGAAAACTATAAACAGCTTGTAGAATATATTAATTACTTAAATAACACTTGGATTGAAATATCAAAGAGATTAAGTCCAGGTGTGTTAATTGATTTACTAAACTATATAAAAATAGAAATGTCAAAATTGTTGAATTCATTAGATATGAATGATGAAGCATTATTTAGTGTTGGTTGGGCTGGCGAAGAAAGATCAAAAAATTGGTTTGATATTGCACGAGAATACACTGAGAAATGGTATCACCAACAACAAATAAGAGAAGCAATTGGCAAACCACTCTTGTCGGACGAGAAATGGATTTACCCATTAATAGATACATTTGTTAGAGGGTTGCCAAATATTTATCAAAAAGTGTTTCCTGATAAAATAAATGCAATAGTATTTCTGGAAGTTGAAGATATTTCAAAAGGTAAATGGTTTTTGAAAAAGAATAATTCTTGGGAGTTGTTTGTTGGAGATACTTTAGATTATTCCTCAAAAGTTGTAATGAATGCTGATACCGCCTGGAGAATGTTTTCAAAGAATATTTCAAAAGAAGAAGCAAAACAAAGAATTTCTATTGAAGGTGATATTGATTTAGGTTTAGTAATATTGGAATTGACAACAATTATAAAGTAACAGTTATACTTGTTTTACTGGTTGAATGTATTAAACTGTTTTTATTTATTCTTAGCGATTTGTTGAATTTTGGGTTCGTTTAAAAATAAAATTATTGGGAATAGAATTGAATAATTTCTTTTCTTGCCGTAGTTCCTGGCTGAAGCAAGAAAAAGAATTTTTATAAATGAGCCGAATATAAATTAAAGAAAAGTTATATCTTCCCAACATACGTTTCTTGGGATTAATTTTTTAAATAAAATGTTTTAATCTTTGCCAAACTCTTTTCATTGTAACTTTCATCCCCTTGCAAACCCAAATTGGTAAATTCCTTTCAAAGGATCTTGAATAAGGATGATCAATTATTCCTGCTTTATAATATTCTTTAAAATATGTTTTATAATCCTGCTCATCACCGCCAATTACAATGAGAACACTCCCATCCCAATTAGATGGTCCCCATAGCCAATAATTATTATGTGCGGATATTGCATTTGGCAATCCCAGTTTTACTCCAAAGTAATCGATGGCGCCAGCCTGTCCATAGTTTTGGGCAAAGATTGCGCAATGTTTTTTCTCTTCTGGTTTTAATGTGTTATAAACTTTTGTTGTGCTATCTGCCAACTCTTTCCAACCAAACATATCGGCAAAGTGCTGCCCCAATTTACTTGGACTGTCCCTTTCCTCACCACTATTTTCTATTCCCAATGCATCCGAGTATTTTACAAAAGTTTCCGGTGGTAGAATTGGCAATGCAATTGGTAAACTTAGTAATCCGCCAACAATAAGGAAGAATAGCAAAGTTGGTTTCAGCCAACTCAAATATTTTTTTATAGTTAATTTCTCGATTGCAATACTTCCGACAGCAATAAGAACCGGATAATATGGACTTAAGTAATATGGTTTTCCGTTCTGGAATACAAAAAGAAGAAATATCAGGATGTAACCTATTGCAAATACTTTGTACTGTTTGAATTCTTTATTTAGAAATAAGTAAAGCAAACCCGGCAGCCAAATAAGAATGTTGACAGGATTAATTAGCATTACCTGTCCGTTAAGAAAACCAATGAAACTAACCGGAGCATTTTTAAGAACTGTTGCGTTATGTATAAACTCCAGCGTAGGATAATTATTAGCAATTTGCCAAATGATGTTTGGAATGAAAAGCAGTGCTGCAATTATATTCCCATACCAAAACCATTTGTTTGCATAAAATTTTCTTTGTGCAGTAAAGAGCAGTCCGATATAAATTCCAAAGCAAAAGAATAGTATGCTAAGTTTATTTTGAAATCCTAATCCTACATCAATACCAAATGCGATCCACAGTTTTTGCTTATCAGTCTTAATAATTCTTATTAGTAAATAAAAACATGCAGCCCAGAATAATAGATCGAAACAATTCATTGAATAGAAATTACAAATACTTTGATACACCGGTACCGTTATTGCGGAAACAGCAGCAAGGAGTATAGAAAATTTACTTCCGCCGAATTCTTTAGCCATCAATCCAGTTAAAATAATTATTCCTGCATTTGCCAGGGCGGGAAGAACTCGCATTGCAAAAAGTGAATCACCTAAGAAAAAATTATTAAAAAAAAGAATCAAAGCAGATAATGGCGGCTGATCTACATATCCAAAAGCTAAATGATTACTGCAAGCAATGTAATAAAGTTCGTCTCTAAAAATTCCATAAGCAGTAAAGGCATTTACAAAGAAGTGGATAAGAACGGAAATCAACGCGATTGCAATTATTATAGCATTCTCATTAAAAATGCGTTTAATATTTTTTATCGAGATGATCATTTATTAACTCCAAAATTATTTCATCTTAATAATTACAAAAGTTATATCATCATCCAGGGAATTAGATTGTTTCCAATCTTCTACAATATTAAAAAGGTTTTGCAAAATTTCGTTAGCCAATTTGTCGCCCGATTCCTTGAAAATTTCTTTTACCTTTTCATAACCAAACATTTCTTTCCTTTCGTTAAACAATTCCATCAAACCATCAGTCATTAAAAGAATAGTATCACCACTTGCTAATTCTCTTCTTTCCTGTTGATACGAAAAATCTATAACGGCACCCATTGGCATTCCTTTCAAAATGATTTCATCCAAAGATCTTTCTGCTTTTTTATAAATTAAGATTGGCGGCATTCCAGCTGATGAAACTACAAGCTTATTCCCTTTAATTTTTACTAATGTCATTCCCATGTACAAATTTCCCATATTCATCCGCTTGATTTTTTTTGTGCAGTGGTTAAAAAAATCCGGAATGAAAAAAGTATGTGCCATCGAATCGAACATACTTTTAACCAGTGTAACCATAATCCCGGCTTTCATACCGTGACCAGTTGCATCTCCAATTGCAATGGTTAAAGTACCATCATCTGAAGTATGGAAATCATAATAATCACCACCAATCTCCGTTGCCGTACGCATACCGGCGGCAATTTCAATATTATCGAATGTAGGTATTGTTTGTGGCAATATCGATAATTGTAATTTACGGGCATCTTCCAGTTCTCTTGTTTTACGTTCATTGTCTGCTTCAAGTAATCTATTCTCAATCTCTTTATCCTTAGCAATTCTTTCCTGTTCAATTATTTTAAGATTGGTTTTAGCAAAGCTCTTTGCGATATAAATTGACATGAAAATAAACAATCCAATTGTACCGAACGGATAGCCATTTTCTATATTTCCAATTTGCTTGATTAAATCAATATCCACTAAAAAATCGTAAAGTGAGAAAAATAGCAGGATAGAAAAACCCGCAGCAATTAACCAGACACCTTCCATTTTTTTTCTCATCGCAGAAATTACAACTCTTAAACATTCAATAAACAGTAATCCTTGTGCAGCTATCAAATAATGGAAATTTCGGTTCGGTTTCATAACCGCAAAAAAACCAGTTATAAATAATAGGAAAGAAATTATCCAGAATTGCTTAGAAAGTTTTGGCTGAAAAATGTAATATAAAAACAGAAGTGAAAGCAAACTGCCAACAGGCATCAATCCTCTGTGAAGTCGCATATAAAGTAACTGTTCATTAAAATTTACAGAAAGAAGAGATTGATAATCAAAGAATAATGATAAAGCATAAACAAACAGGAAGAGAGAATAAATTAAATTTTCTTTATATCGACGGTAGTTTAAAAATAATATTAAATGAAGAAGTCCAAATGCTAATGTAAAGGCGGTGAAAAAAGTCTGTTGTGAGATTAACCTGGATAATTCGTAGGAATTATATTCCATTATTTTTTCTAAGCTGGCAACAGATAAATAGAACCCACCGGGGAAACCAGCAAAGTGAAATTTATTTATTGCATTATTGGTAAATCGTACAGCAATTACATGATCGGTTTTATTTCCAAATTTAATTGTCTTGGGATGTTTCCAATCGGAAATGCTGCATACAAATTTACCATCAAAATAAATTTCTGCATCACCAGACTGCATTAAGATTATCCGCAAAGTTTGATCCATGAGTAATGAATCAATTTTTATGTGCAACCGAAACCAACCAACTTTCTGCCAACCTTTTGCAGGGATCTTTTCTGAAAGTAATGCTGGATCAATTTTTTCCCAAGAGCTGTCATCAAAATTTGGGTTTGAGTATTCTTTTTTATCACCAGGATAATAAACCCAATCTTGCGAAAGTCGAACAGTCATATTTTCAACCATCATTTTACTGCTGAGAAAAAAGTAATTCTGATTACTGCCAGAAAGGTCTGGATTAAAAAGCAGAAGTAATAATAGAAATGAGTAACAATGTAATTTGTAATTCATACACCCACTAAAAAATTTATTCATTACAGCGTGTAAAATAATAAATAAAGTTAGAAGATTCTTTTCTTCTAATAAACTTTTTATTGAATTAGACTATGCTATAGTTAAAAAAATAGATTTGAGAAGTCTGATTTTGTTAGATGAAAATATTTGTAATTTAAAAATTCAAGGAAAAGTTTATTCTCCCATTTGGGTCAAATCCAAACGAGTATTTATCTCCATTTGCATTTTCTTGTTTATGCTTATTAATGATATAATTTCCGACAAAGTAACCAATTGCTGCGCCAGCAAAAACATCTGATGTCCAATGCTGATTAGAATATACTCTTTGGTAAAGAGTTAGAATAGCCGGAGTATAGATTATTGCTTTAAGGAAATAATTATTTGTGTGAGAGGCAATAACTGTTGCCAGAGAAAACGCAACTGTTGAATGCCCGGAAGGAAAAGAAAGACGATCGTTGTTCATAAAAGTAAATGGATGAAAGTTTCCATTCCCTTTTTGTGTATAAGGGCGAAATCTTCCAAATGAAGCTTTCAGGAGGACATCAATTACTCCGGAATAAATAAAGGATTCTGTAATTTCAAATCCAATTTGTTTAGCAGTTTCATCCTTAAATGCTGTTCCAAGTAAATAAAAGCCTCCGGCAATACTAAAAATTGCTATTGGTTCACCTGTCCATTTGCCCAGCTTCATCGGAAAGTTGTTGTTGTGTACAAGTTCCTGGGATTCCTCTTGCATCTTCAAATCAATTGTAGTTAACAATATTGTACCACCAGCAATAGCACCAAAAGTCAACCAATCATTCTGTTCCCAACGCAGTGGGCTTAGAACAAGTTCTTTACCATCATTAATAACTTGATTGAAACTGATAGGCGTGTGTGTATTATTTTCATTCGGTTGGGGATAAGAATGATTTGTGAGAATGGAAAAAAGAAAAAATAATAACAATAAATATTTGCTGACTGAATGGCTGATAACTGAATCCATATTTTAACAATGCCTTTCGAAAGGTTATACTTAAAAGTTCAGTAGCAGTATATTATGAAATGATTCCTTTTTTAATTTAACAATGAATTATTTTATCTGAAAGAAATTTAATAAATTTTTTCTAAATAAAACAGGGAAAGAATTAAACTAATAACTTCTCTTATGCAAAAGTTAATCTTCAGCCTCAATCTTTTTCTTACTTCTGTTCTTGCTCTTGATCTTTCTCTTATGCTTTATTTTAATCTACTAAAGAAGAGTAGGATTAATGCTATAAGCATCCCCTTGGGAGAGAATGATTATGATTAAGAACATGATCAAGATGCTTTTTATTAAAACTGCATTAGCTGAGTTACAGTATATCATCGCTTCAATGATGCATCATAATTTTTCAAAGCAAGCATACACTCATACAATTAAAAATAACAGTTTTTCAAAATTGCCTTGCAGGACTTCAAAGAGGATTTGCAGTCATTCAAAGCAAGGTTACAATTCTTCAAAGCCATCACGCAACGCTTCAATAATCACTTACAATTCTTCAATGGCAATTAACAATTGTTCAATGCAACAGCGCAGTATTTCAAAGATATCTCACTGTTGTTCAATGGCGAATTACAGTTATTCAACAACATCTAACAGCGCTTCAATGGCAGGTTACAGTTGTTCAACGACATATCACAATGCTTCAAAAGCATCTCACAGTCCTTCAATAAAGAGCAGCAGTATCTCAATGATACACTTATTCCAATCAATGATAGAAAATAGTGCGTTTTTAGGCTATTTTGTTGTGTGGGTGATAAATTCTTCATTTACAAAGGGGCTTTACTGTCCGTTTTAGTGCTGTCCAAAAAATTGCTAATAAAAACTCTTATCATTCAAAAAATCCTTGGTACAACTTCCAAAACGGAAATCGAAAAGTTGTCTGCTTCACAGCTTTGTTAGTTGCATTCTTGCCTTGAAGAATTGTTTACAGTTCTTAAAGATCGGGAAGATAAATTAGAAGTTATGGAAAGTTACGATCAAATAAACAAAACAGATTTATTCACAGAAGCCGCTTAATGCGGCTTTTGTTTAAATCAATTCCATTTATTTCTGGTAATGGATATAATTACTTAGTGTAGTATTTCTTATATTTGTCAGCAATTAAATGAATTATTTTATGTCAAAACTTAAATTTTCAGGTCATGACTCCTTTCATTGTCGTGCTTTATGGTTAAGAAAAGGCTATGATTTTATTAAAGAGGGGAATAAATTCGATGAAGAAGCAACAGTTGAACTTGGTGTTGGAAAGAATATGGTTAACGCTATTAATTATTGGATGAAATCATTCCAACTCGTTGATCAAACGAACAAATTTTCTGAACTAGCCGAATTCATTTTTGGTAAAGATGGTGTTGATCGAACTTTAGAAGATATTACAACATTATGGTTATTACATTATCATTTAGTTACTGAAAATATTGCTTCAATATATTCTTTAGTATTTAATGAATTTAGAAAACAAAGAATCGAATTTAGCAAGAAACAATTACATAATTATTTAATACATAAATGTGCTGAAACAAAAACATCAGTAAGTGAAAATACTATTACAAGAGATATAACAGTTTTTCTCCGTAATTATTTGCGTCCTAAGAAAGCAAATAAAAATTTAGAGGAAATGTTCAGTGGATTATTTATTGATCTTGACTTAATAGAGGGATTGAAAAAATTTGAAGATGATGATTATCAATGGTATAAAATAGAGAATAAGGATAGAAACGAGATACCTAAAGAATTAATTTTGTACGCAATTTTAGATTATAAAAAATTAAACAGATCAATTTCTTTTGACGAATTGCATTTTGGTTTCAATCGTGTAGGCAATGTTTTCGCTCTAAGTTCAAAAGGGTTACTTGATAAAATAAATGCTTTAATAAAGTCATATAAAAATATTACTTTTACAGATGATGCTGGTATAAGAGTGTTGCAAATTAAACATGAAATGAATAAGTGGGATATACTAAGAAAGTATTATGAAAAGAAATAACTATTCACCATCAATCGATATTATACGTGATCAAGATAAAGAGTTCAACTACATCCCCACGGCAAACGCTGAGAGAGTAATTGAAAATCTTAATAAAAATATATCGAAGGGTATAAAATCATTCTATTTAGTCGGATCGTATGGAACAGGAAAGAGTTCTTTTCTTTTAGCCCTTGAAAAACAAATCTCCCAAAACAATCGACACTTCTTTAAAACTCCAATAACGTTTAATGGTAAAATTAAATATGAGTATTTAAATATTGTGGGAGATTTTATATCTATTGATGAAAAGATCCGGAGTGCTCTTAAAATAAATTCGAAAAAAAATATTTTTGAAGTGTTGGAAAAAAAATATGAGAGCCTTAATGAAAAAGGGAAAGGATTATTAATAGCTATTGATGAATTTGGAAAATTTTTAGAATTTGCTTCACAAAATAAACCCGAAAAAGAATTATATCTTATACAAAGATTAGCTGAATTTGCTAATCATCCCACACGAAACATTCTGTTCTTAACAACATTACATCAAGGATTTGATTCTTATCGCTTAAAGGTTAAAGATTCTGCAAGAAATGAATGGGAAAAGGTAAAGGGTAGATTACTTGAAATTCCTTTTAATGAACCTGTTGAACAATTACTATATCTTGCTTCAAAATATTATGAAAGTAAAAGAAAGAATATCCATTCAATTGAATTTGATATACTTTATGATTTGATTATACAATCAAGGGTGTTTCCGCTCAATAATAATCTTACAAAGGATTTAGCAAAGCAACTTCTTCCTTTTGATTTGATTTCAATAGGTGTTTTTACAAAGGCACTACAAAAGTATGGTCAAAATGAAAGATCATTATTTACATTTCTCGAAACAAATGACTTAACAAGTATAATGGGATTTTTTAATCTCGAAAACGTCTATGAATATTTAATAAATAACTTCTATTCTCTTTTATCTTCTAAAGCAAATCCTGATTTTATAAAATGGACCGTAATAAAAAATTCTATTGAAAGGACAGAAATACTATTTGAAAAAGAATCTCTACCTAAAGAAAAAATAATAAAAACTATTGGCTTGTTAAATATTTTTGCTCCCACCGGTGCAAGGATAAATAAAAAGTTTTTGCAAATATATGGTAAATATGCCTTAAATATTTCAGATATGAACCAAGAATTGGAGGTACTACTTAAAAAACAAGTCTTAAGATATAGAGATTATTCTGATAGTTATGTATTATTTGAGGGAACGGACTTTGATTTAGATTTAGCTCTTAATGAAGCTGAAAATTCCCTTATACAAACCGATAGCATTGTCCCTGCATTAAAAGAATATTTCAATTTCCCACCTGTTTCAGCTAAATCAGTTTATATAAACAAAGGCACACCAAGATTTTTTGAATATATAATATCTGATTCTCCAATTGTACTGCAACCGAAGGCTGAAATTGATGGTTTTATAAATATAATCTTTAATAGTAACGCACTAGTAAAAACCAAAACTATTTCAAAAGAATGTAATGAAGCAATATTATATGCGGTTAATAAAAGTTCTGAAAAAATAACAGATGAATTGAAAGAATTAGAAAAAATTAACCTTGTATATGAGAATATAACGGACGACAGAGTTGTTCTAAGAGAATTAAAAAATTTAAAAGAAGTTCATATTGATAATTTAAACAAGCTTGTAATCGATTCATTATTTTTTGAAGATGGTGTTGAATGGATATATAGGGGAGAAAAAATCAACATCAAATCGTATTCGGATTTAAATAAAAAACTATCAGAGATAATTAATGATGTTTATTATGCTACACCCATTTACAAAAATGAATTAAACAATCGTGAAAAAGTATCTTCAGTAATTATGCTTGCCAGTAAAGTATTGTTGCAGAACGTATTAAATATTTTGGGGAAAGAAGACTTGAGTTATGTAAAAAAAAATTACCCGCTATATAAAACTATCTATCAAAACTTTCTAAAATGTGATAATTTCTTTAGAAAATTAGTTTAAGAAATTGGATATGAAACTACCAGTGTCAAATACCCTTCCTATTAAATATCTTTCAGCAGTCTTTGATAATACAACCAACTCTTATAAGTTTTATTGGTTTTTAGGTATCCTTGAATGTCTTAAAAAATCCAACAAAGAAGAAATATTTATAGAAGATATTTTAATTGAGATGATTGCATGTGTGTGGTATCCAATAAATTACTTCAAACTTTCTTTCGGTAAACAAGATCAATTAGAGAAAATAGTTGTTGCATTAAAGAATGAATTAGAGTTTGAAAAAGACATTAGCAAAGATGATCTAATAAATCATTTGAAGGATAAGAGTAATAAAGGATTCATCAACCGATTATTATATGAGCTAAGAAGATATGTCCCTTTTAGATTTTTATCCCCATGGTACAATAATGAACTACGAGGGTTAGCTGATAATGACAAAAATAAAATTATACATTCAAATGCAAATAAAAATTTTAATCATCCAACAGAAATGCCCATTTATAAATTTTCGACTGAAAAGACAAAAATCATTTTAAATAATGAATGGTTTGATTATTTACTAATTCATTTAAGTATAGCAAAAGGATTTACCTTTTGGCATTTGATAAAATATTTACAAAAGAATAACCCAAATGTTCCTAACTTGCAAGAAAAATTATTCCCCCCTTTACTCAGAAAATTAACGATTGCTAAAAATTATTGGCAATTATATCTCGATAATTTCACTGATGTAAAATGCATTTACTCAAATCAAATATTGTATAAAAATAATATAAGCATAGATCACTACATCCCTTGGAGTTTTGTTGCACATGACCAATTGTGGAATTTATTGCCAGTAATTCCTGCAATTAATTCTTCTAAAAGTGATAACATTCCTTCTGATATTTATTTAGAAAGATTTTTAAATTTACAATATTCTGCTTTTCAATTTGCAATGAAAACTAAGTCAATTAGTAAAAAAATGCTTGAGGATTATTCGATCATTTTTAATGAAAACCTTAATAATATTTATTTGTTTAGCAGAAAAAGATTTATCGGGATATTAGCTGATAATATCAAACCAAATATGCAAATTGCTATTAACATGGGTTTCGTTGCCAATTGGAAATTTGATTGATGATTTATAAATCAAAAGATAATCCCAATTCTCATTTGACAGTTAAAGACAGAAAATATCCTTCTTTACCATTAAGATTTCTCTTTGAAAAGGGATTAATAGTAGGTGATATTCTGGACTATGGTTGTGGTTTAGGAAAAGACGTTGATCATTTAAAAAAATTAAATATTAATGTTGTAGGTTATGATCCATTTTATTTCCCAAATTATCCTCAAAATAAATTTAATACTATAATATGCTTTTATGTCTTGAATGTGCTTCTTCCTGAAGAACAATCTCATGTTTTAATGTCAATATCGGAATTATTAAAATTGGGTGGTAAAGCTTACTTTGCTGTAAGAAGGGATATAAAAAGAAATGGGTTTTTGTTTAATCCTAAGCATAAAGTAAAAACTTATCAATGTGATATTATTCTTCCATTCAAAAGTATCTTTAAAAATGAAAATACAGAAATTTATGAATATCAGCATTTCACTTTTCTAAATGTTTGCCAGCAAAATACAAGTCCCTTTTTTAATGGAAAAGAAGTAAGAGAATTGATAACCGAATCGGCAACAGCATTTGCAATATATGATAAATATCCTGTTTCAATTGGTCATGCTTTAATTGTCCCAAAACGTTTAATTTCTAATTTTTTTGATTTATCAAATCACGAACAAACCGCTTGTCTTATTGTTTTAAATAGAGTTAAAGCTATTATTGTAAATAAATATAATCCCGATGGATTCAACGTTGGAATAAATATAGGTGAGTATGGTGGTCAAACAATTTTACAAGCACATATTCATCTTATTCCTAGATATAAAAATGATATTTTAAATCCTCGTGGAGGGATTAGAGCGATCATTCCTAATAAAAAGGATTATTAAAAGTATTTAAATTTTAGTGCTTTGGCTAAGATATTATTTTTTTCCTTTTTTACCCTCTTGCCATTCTAACCAATTTATAAATTCATAAAATTCGGCAATTTCTTCTTGTGGGCTTTTATAAAAAAGATTCTTAAAATTGTTAAAAAGTTTTCCTGGACAATCTGAATATAAATATGAATTTTTGTTTTGAGGATTCGGTATTCCATATACCCAAATGGATTTATTATCAGGAAATTTTCTGACGCAATCTACAAATATTTTCCAAGCTTCTGGGTATTCAATTGCATTATTCATAGAAAAACCTATTAATAAAATCAATATAATTTATCAAACTGCATGATTTTAAATTAATTATTACTTTCTTGTTTAAAGTTAATTTTCTTTTCTTGCAGTTTGAATGTTTGATTAAAGTCCTTTATTAGTTCGCTTTTAAAAGGTAAATTTGTTATGAAAGATTTGAGTAGTTCATTTTTATCTACTCCTCTGAAAAAAATCGCATCTTTCCTTCTCTTGTAAATTTCAATAAGTTTACTTTTCAATAAAACTTTTGCAATAATCTCCCGTAGCATGGAAGTTTCTTGGCTTTGTTTCAATCCTTCTCTTGATGCCATAAAAAGCTCGGATCTTATATCATAATCTAGATTAGTGCAATCAATATGGAGGAGAAGGTAATCCTTTAATAGCTGCATTTTTAATGTTCGTGTTATAAACTCAGAAGTAAAATGCCCATGTACTTGCCCGTTAACTGAAAACAAAACAGACATATTATTCTTGAAGAATTCTCTCCCGATTGATTCACGACTTTCTTTAGCTGTTTTGCCATCCATTTTAGTTTTAAAGACGTAACAAGTAATTTTTAGTTTTCCTACTTCTTTATCGTCAAAAGATTCAAGAAAATAATCTTCAACATATTTACCTTTTTCTTCTTCCAACCTTCGCTTTAATCCATACAAATCTCTCTCGAGATTTTTGTCATCAGGATATCTTTCTTTTTTATCTATTGTATATAAGGGCAGAGCAGGCTCAAATAAATATTCGTTTATGCTTTGATTTAGATCGCGAGAGATTACGGACCTTGATCCCGATGGGAGTTCATAAGAATATAGTTTTAATATAGTACCGGATTTAAATTTTCTATTATATAACCCAAGCTCTAATTCATCAATTTGAAATGAAGGAATTTTGTTATTTATTTTAAAATATTCATACCAAGTATTCTTTTTCCTTTCCTCTTCTTCTTTTGTAAAATGATGTTGGCGAATTAAGGTAAAACCAAATTCACCAGTTCCATCATATCTTTTAGAAGCAATTAAATGATATCTTTTCTTTCCACAGAAAACAATTGCACCACTTCCTCCCATATTATATTTACCTTGTACAAAATGAATTTCATTTTTATTACCAGTTAATAAAGAAAGAAATGTTTTCTCAAAATCTACAGGATTTTGCCCTTCCCCATCATCATAGATAATCAATGAAGTATCCTTAGCTCTATCCTTATAATATCCATCCGCAATTATCTGAATATTTTCAGATTGTGCTTTTCTAAAAGAAGTCATATCCCAATTTTTATATTTTGGGAAAAACATTTGAATAGCCTCTTCCATCGATTTAGGTGCGTCTTGCGATTTTGGATCAATGTTGGCTTCTAAACATTTTCTCATTAATATTGCATCAATAGAATTTGTGATTTTTTCAATTAACGCGGGTACAGGTGAAGCTTGTTGATTTTCAATTACGCCAAAATAACTTTCATTTTCACCATAAGGATGCCAATTAGCCTGATGAAATATCTCGGGATATTTTTCAATTACCGTATCAACTTCTGTTTCGTTTTTAGAATTAAAAAGTTGTGTAAATATTTCCTTAATCATTTTTCCTTTTAAATAATATTAGCGTTAACCTTTAAGAATCTTTATATCAATTAAAGAGAATGAAATCATAAATGTGAAAGTAAGTTTTTTTGAAGGAAATCGCACTAAAATTATCTCCGAAATTCTAAAATGAAGTTAGAAAAAATAAATTAAGTTTGCAAAAGACTACAAGATAATAATCTTAAAATAGTTGAAGGACAATATACATTGTTATATGACTTTTAATAATTGTTAATTTAGAGCGTATTTTTTTTACGTTCAAGAATGGTTTTATCGAATTAATATTTAATTTATATCTTTAAAAACTGTCCGTGTTTTGTCCGTGAAATTACATAAAACTATACAAATTCAGTGCATTTATTCTTCAATAATCACTTAAATCCGCAATATTTTACCCCATAAAACGATTCATAATCAGCAGGTCGGTTGTTCATGTCCGTCCGCCAACTCATTAAAAAGTTTTGAATAATAAAAGTAGGCTGTTATATTAATGTATAAAAATATTATAGAGAAATAATCCGCCGAGGCGGACTGCAATAAAATTAAAAATGGAAATTGCGATAAAAGAAAACCATAGCGCGGCAAATCGCAATGATTGATCCCGCTAGCGGGATTGACGGATAACCTGCCTGCCGGCAAAGGCAGGTGGAAGATGGAAAAAATTTTAAAATATTTTGACAAAAAAAAGTTAACAGACGATATTATAAGAAATTTATTTTTAGAACTGCCCTTAATTAATTATTTACAAATAAATCTGAGGTGAAACCATGGATCTTAGGAATAATAATATTTTTAGGATGGAAATTGCGGCTGATGATTTCCTTGTAACAAAGAAATCAGTTTTTACAGAAAATGCTGCTTTCGTCCGCGCACAAACTCAGTATCATGAAAAAATAACTGCAATACAGGATACTGAAAGTAAAAAAGGAGAAATAAAA
>JAPLFH010000050.1 GCA_026390815.1 Ignavibacteriales bacterium
TTTTTAACTACAAAAACAGATGAACAACTTTTACTTTTTGGTTAACCGGAGGTTCTATTTTCTATTCTCTTAATATTTCTTCGTTTTTATTAAACTTAGTCATATTTCTTACTTATAATTTATTTTTACCGGACAACAGTGGTTTCTAATGCTTGTTTACTTTGAGTTTTTATATGTTTACTGAATTTTTCATTTACCACTGATGTAAATAAATCGACATTATTGATTTTGTTACTTCTCATTTTTATTCTCTTGTGTTTTTTTGCAGCAAATGTTATTTAAATTTTTAATTAATGTCAATTAATTTTTCAGAGGTTTCATTTAAATAATAGTGGAAAGCCTTACAAACTCCATACATTTTGTAATAGCAAGTCAGCAGGAATCTTTAACTGTACAAAATAAAAAAGCCCGATTTCTAACTAAAATCGAGCCATTTCCGAGCTGGCAGGCGGAGTTGAACCGTCGACCTGCTGATTACGAATCAGCTGCTCTACCAACTGAGCTACGCCAGCATTTTATGGCGGATAAATCTCCTTTTATTAAAATTGTTCAACAAACTAAATTATGCTGAATTGTTGTGTGTTTATTTAATATTTAAAAAGAATTACATCATTTAAAAATATTAATAATTTTTAAACGGCATCGTTCAATTTATATATTTATCGCAATTTCTTTTTATGTCGATTCTTTCTTAATCTTTTTTTTCTTTTATGAGTAGACATTTTATGTCGCTTTCTTTTTTTACCGCAGGGCATTAAATACCTCCTATTTTAATTTGATTCTATTAAATGTTTTGCTTTACTTCCAATCTCTGAATTTTCATTTATTGCTATACTTTTTTTCCACCAGTATTTTGCTGAGTCTAACTTTCCTTCAGAAAAATTTACAATACCAAGGTTAAACAATCCAATTTGATGTTGTGGATTTATCCTTAATCCTTTTTTCATCTCAGTTTTGGCATTATTATACAACTTTAATTCATAAAAACAAACACCTAAATCAATATGAACATCTGCATTTCCCGGATTAGACCGAAGATACATTTTATAATAGTTAATTGCTCTCTCAAAGAATCCTGAATCATTTAGTTTATGAGCTAAGTCTAAAACATTAGCGATGTTTGTAGTATCGTTCCTTGTTAGAGTTTCCAATTCCTCAATTTTTTGTATCTCTTCCAAGTTTATTTTGGAATCAATAACATTATTACCTTGCATCTGCCGAACAGGATTTGAATCAAAAACTCCACTTACCCAAAGTAATATGAAACCAAAGATAATTAGCCCCCCTGCTATCCATATTATCTGGTTAATATTCAGAGTTTTATTTTTTTCACTAACTATGTTTGTTGCATTTGATTTGTTTTCTTTAGCGCCAGGTTTAGAAAACTTTTGTTCACGATTTTGCTTCTTCTCTTTAAATGCAAGGACTTTATTTTCTGCCAGTTTTATCTTTTCGGAAGCAACATCTTTTTCCTTCCCCGATAATTTAGCACCACATTTTTCGCAAAAACCATTATCTATTGATGTATCTTCTCCGCAAACCTCGCATATATATATAGTTTTTACCGGTCTTTTATCTAAAGATGTATTAGTGAAATCTTTTTTATTCTCAGTAACAAATACACCACACTTTGGACAAAACTTAAAATCATCATTAAGAACTGTGTTACAATTTGAACATCTCATCATAGCGTAGCTTTATCTTAGCTTGTCTTCAAACCTTCTGCAACAATGGATTTAAATTCTTTAGAAAATTTAAATGTAGGAGCAAAATGTTCTTCAATAAAAACTTTTTGACCAGATTTAGGATTTCGAGCAAGCCTTCCTCTCTTTTTTCTAATGCCATAGCTTCCAAATCCGCGAATCTCTATCGCTTTACCTAACTTTAGTGACTCAATCACTGTCATTAAAAATCCATCAACAATAACTTCAGTTTCAAGTTTTGTAATACCGGTACCTAAAGCAATTTTTTCAACAATATCAGCTTTAGTAATATGTTTCATTATACTTTCTAAATTATTTCTATCAAAATCTTTGTTAAAATTATTATTTTTTTCGCTAATATCAAAATTTATAAAGAGTTAGGTAATGCAAACTTGAAAGAAAAAAAGTAGTATTTTCTTCTAAAAGATAATTTATTATAACAATCTACGGAACAATAAAAGTGTCCCACTTTGGAAATCAATCTCAAAACAGAACCTTAAAATCCTTAAAAATTGCTTTTATCAACTAAAATATGCTGGCATAATGATTGATTTTAATATTAAAAAAATGGAGAATACAAATGGGATTGTTACCAATTATCTTTACAGCACTAACTATTTTTTCAATTAGTTTAATTGTTGTTCTAAGTATCTCATATGTCATTTACAAATTAAGACCAAATCATAGAAAACCGCTTATTCAAGATAATCAAATAGAAACTTTTAGTTTTCCTGGGAATTCTAATGAACCATCGTACGATTTTTTACTTCCAGTAAATGATATTTCGTATTACCAGGAACCAAAGACAAAAAGAAATTTATCACGCAATAATTATAACAAAAATGAAAACCGCTTTGAAATAGTTAATGAATACCATACGAATTATTACCACGCAGAACCAATTAGCCAATCATTCACAAAAAATTTTAGAAATAATCAAAATACAACTAATGTGTTTGATAACTATGCTGATTTTTCATCAAATGATTTAAGAATGTTAAAAGTATATAGGTCATAATAGTGATTTTGATAGGTTATTGTTTCAATTTCGATTTCTTTAAACCAAAATATTCTATAAGAATTTTCTCCTAAATATAAATTATATCCATTTTTTCAACTTAGTCAATTCACTTGTCCAACCCATACTTTTCTTCTTATTTCAGTCAGAATCTTTTAATTCTTATATTCATCATACAATTAATAAATTAGGAAAGTTATGATAGTAGATATTTTAAAAATAGAAGGTATGAACTGCAACCATTGCGTAATGGCAGTCAAAAAGGAATTATCAAAATTAAATTTAAAAATTATTGATGTATCAATAGGTTCAGCACAAATTGAGTACGATGAATCGAAATTACCAAAGGAAGATATTTCCAAAGCAATTTCTGAGGCTGGTTATAGGCTTGTTTAAGGCAAGGTTATTAAAGTAACAAAGATCATGGGTGAATTAATAAAATATAACGTTCCAGTGGAAGGAATGACTTGTGCAAGTTGTGTAGCCCGAGTTGAGAAAGCTATCGGGAAACTGGATGGGGTTACTAACGTTAATGTAAATTTTGCGACTGAAAAAGCAAGTTTTGAAATTGATCCTAAGAAAATTGATTTTAGTAAAATTGCAGGTATTGTTGAAGATGCCGGTTACAAACTATCTAATGTAGAAAAATTTCAAAAAGAAGATTCACAAAATGAAATTGATTTTAGTCTAAACAACGACTTTTTCCACGCAATAAAAAAAGATTTTCGATTCGCTTTACTTTTTACAATTCCAATCTTTTCAATTTCTATGTTAATGGAATTCAATTGGTTTCACCAATTATTCCCGGTATCGATGGATTACATCAATAAAATTTTATTAATTTTAACTACACCTGTTGTTTTTGTATCAGGAAAAAGGTTTTATGTTGCTTTCTGGAACAACCTAAAACATTTTGCGGCAGACATGAATTCCTTAGTTGCAATTGGTACCGGAACTGCATATGGATATAGTTTATTGGCAACTCTCTTCCCTGTTCTTATTACAAGTAGTTTTAAGTTACCACACGTTTATTATGATTCTACTGCTGTAATAATTACTTTAATTCTACTTGGTAGATTTCTGGAAAACCGTGCAAAACAAAAAACAAATTCCGCTATAAGAGAATTGTTGGAATTGAAACCTAAAGAAACATTGGTTAGAAGAAATGGAAATGAAATAAAAGTAAAAGTTGATGAGCTTGTTCTTAAAGATATTGTTATAATAAAACCGGGCGAAAAAATTCCTTCTGATGGAAAAATAATTTCCGGCTCCACAACCATAGATGAATCAATGGTTACAGGTGAATCCTTTCCACTTGAAAAAGGAATTGGAGCTAAAGTTATTGGTGGAACAATAAACAAGAATGGAACTTTTGATTTTGAAATTACAGCTTTAGGAAAAAATTCTGTCCTTGGGCAAATAATAACTTTGGTAGAAGAGGCTCAAGGTTCGAAAGCGCCAATACAAAAACTTGCAGATAAAGTTGCCGCTGTTTTTGTTCCCGTGGTTGTAGGAATTGCAATTCTAACATTCATAAGCTGGCTGGTATTTGGAGATGAAAATTCTTTTAACTTTGCTTTAATAAATTTTGTAGCTGTATTAATTATTGCTTGCCCATGCGCTTTGGGATTAGCAACTCCAACCGCTATTATTGTGGGAACTGGTTTAGGTGCAAAACATGGAATTCTGATTAAAAATGGTGAGAGCCTGGAGCTAGCTCATAAAATTTCTACAATTATAGTAGATAAAACTGGCACCTTAACCGAAGGTAAACCTTTGGTAACGGATTTAATTACAAACAATTTTTCTGAGGAAGAATTGTTATGCCTTGCTGCTTCTGTAGAAAACAAATCTGAACATCCTATTGGGCAGGCAATTGTAGAATATGCGCAGATAAAAAAAATCGACTTGAAAAATTTGGATACTTTCCAAAACATAACTGGTAATGGCATTACAGCACTGATTGGTAATACAACTATTCTTGTTGGCAATGAAAACCTATTGAAAGAATACTCAATAAAAAATGAAAAATTTAATAAAGAATTTTCTGATCTGTCAAGCGAAGGTAAATCCACAGTTTTTGTAGCTATTGATGGTGAAGTTAAAGGAATAATTGCCGTTGAAGATCCGATAAAAGCCAATTCCAAGGAAGCAATAGCTGAATTGAAAAAAATGAATATCAATGTTGTTATGGTTACTGGCGATAATCAAAAAACGGCGGCGGCAATTGCCAAACGTGTTGGGATTGAAAATTTTTCTGCTCAAGTACTGCCAGAAGATAAATTAAAAATTGTAGAGAAATTCCAAAATCAAAATCACGTTGTTGCAGTTGCCGGAGATGGGATAAACGATTCGCCCGCTCTTGCTAAAAGCGATGTTGGGATTGCAATGGGAAGTGGAACTGATGTAGCAATAGAATCTTCTGATATAACTTTATTAAAAGGAGATTTGATGAGCATAGTCAAAATGATAAAATTATCCCGAAGAACTATTAGAATAATAAAACAAAATCTTTTTTGGGCTTTTATTTTTAATGCAATTGGTATTCCTTTGGCAGCACTTGGTTTATTAAATCCAATGTTTGCAGCGTTAGCAATGTCTTTCAGTTCAGTTTCAGTTGTAAGCAATTCTCTTCGTTTACGCAAATCCAAATTCTGATTTCAGAATTCCTCTAATATCATTTCCATTCTTAATTCAAAAACTCATTTGAGATATTTCCGAAAATAAGCTATGTTAGTTCAGGAAAATAACAGGTGATGATAATGAAACTAATACCAACATTGTTTTTTTTGGTTTTCGTTATTGAAATAAATTATGCACAGATAATTACTAACGAAACAAGAACCAGCAAAGATTCTACCGGAAAGGTCGTTAAAACGGAGTCCGTTGTAATTTCAAAATCAGAAGATATAACTCCAAGGAATAATCTGTTAGCAATTAGTCCCCTTACATTTATACTGTTCTATAATATTTCATACTATCATAGGTTTTCCAATAATATTGGCGGAGGAATTGGATTACGGCTGCCCACAATAAGTGGAATAGATGGTTTTGGCGTTAATGCTGAAGTACGATTTTATCCTTCTGGAAAATCCTTGAAGGGATTTTATTTTGCGCCAAACATTTCTTACAAGGAATTAAGATCCGAGGGATCGACAATAACTCCATTTTCTATTGGAGGTTTGGTTGGATGGCAATTTTTCTTTGGAAGCGAGTTTGCTCTTGGCGTTGGTTTAGGAGTGGATTACTATTTTGTTAGTTCAACTTACAATGATAATTCTTTTCATTCATATTCAACCAAAGGAACTTTTCCGGATATTCGCTTAGATATTGGTTATGCCTGGTAATTTTTAGAACTCAGAAAACAGAATACAGAATACAGAAAACAGAATTTTATAATTCTGATTTTACATCTTCGGTAATCTTTCCAGGAATGAACTATTGCTAAGAACGGCAAAAGTTTCCGTCTTTCTAAGTTCATCAAGAGTAAAGCAATTCATATAACTCATTGCACTTTTCAAACCATCAGAAATACTATCAATTACATTCTTCACTGGTCCTTTGTAAGGAACCATAGTTTCTTCACCTTCAATAAATTCATTTCTCATTTTAACGCCAAAAGATGCTGAACCACGGTATTTTTTCCAGAGCTGCCCATTGTATTTTATAACTTCACTTGGAGTTTCTTTAGTACCTGCCAGCATTCTTCCCAGCATAACTGAATCAGCACCAAGAGCGATTGCTTTTGCAACATCACCAGAACTTTTAATACCACCATCTGCAATAATTCCAATGTTTAACTTTTGTTCCTTCCTTGCAAATAAAACATTTAACAAAGATGAAACTTGACCAATTCCAATTCCAGTTTGAATGGAAGTTGTGCAAACGCTACCGCTGCCTATGCCAACTCTTACTGCATCAGCACCGCAATCCACCAATTGTTTTAAACTTGCACCGTGAGCAATATTTCCAACCAGCACTTTTACATTAAACCGTTTTTTTATTTCTTCCGTTTTGCTTAAGACTGCCTTGTTGTTCGCATTAGCTGTATCGATGCAAATAACATAACCTTTCGATGCAAGTTTTTCAACAACCTCAATTTCAGTATTAAGAGCAATGGAAACGCCCTTAATTCCATCTACAGCTCCAATATTGTTAAGATCATCGGATAATGAGGAATCAAAGCGATTTAAAATTCCAAGGCAACCAAGCTCAGTTAATTCCTTTGCCATTGTTAATCCTGTTACAGTATCCATCGGACTTGATAAAACCGGCACACCTAATTCCAATCCTAAAAAATCAAGTTTTGTTGAAGCATCATTTCTGCTTCTTACTCTGGATATTTCAGTTGGTATAAGACTTATGTCGTCGTAGGTTAAGGAAAAGTGATATTTATTCAAATCCGCCTTGGAATATATTTTCATTTAATGCTCCTTTTTATTATCAACACAAATTATTCAACCTTAGCCGCTAATTGAAAGTTGCTTCGTACAGTTAAATACAAAATAAAGGCGAGATAAAATCTCGCCTAATAAATTCGGTGACTAATATATAACAATATTTATTTTTCAGCAAGCAGCTTTTCCATTTCATCAAGCAATTCGTTCATCTTTTTAATTGTCTGCTTTATCGGTTCCGGAGAATTCATATCAACACCTGCAGCTTTTAAAACATTTATGGCATAATCGGAATTACCAGCTTTAAGGAAATTTAAATACTTATCAATTGCCGGTTGTTTTTCCGTTTTAATCTTTGCTGCAATTATTTGCGAAGCTGCATAGCTTGTAGCGTATTGATAAACATAGAAGTTATAATAGAAGTGCGGAATCCTTGCCCAGGTATATGCTTCTTCATCATCAACAATCATATCCGGTCCCCAATACTTCTGAACAATTTCTTTGTAAAGCGGGGTTAGAGTTTCAGCAGTAAGTGCTTCTCCCTTTTCAGTTTTTTCATGAGTAACCTGCTCAAACTCAGCGAACATTGTCTGTCGGTAAAATGTAGTAGTGATATTAGTTAAATATTTTTCAATCAAAGCTAATTTTTCTTCTTTGGATTTAGCTTTATCGATCAAATAATCAAGTAACAAAGCTTCATTGCAGGTTGACGCAACTTCGGCAACAAAGATTGAATAATCAGCATACGGAAACGGCTGTGTCTGCCCGGTATAATATGAATGCATGTTATGCCCCATCTCGTGTGCAAGAGTAAATACATCATTCAATTGATTATTCCAGTTAAGAAGTACATAAGGATGAACTCCGTAAGTTGTTCCGGAGGAATAAGCACCACTCCTCTTTCCTTTAGTTTCATAAACATCTATCCATCTATTATTGAAAGCATTGGTTAGATTTTTAATATAATCTTCTCCCAATGGTTTTAATGCATCTTTCACCATTTCAATTGATTTGTCATAAGGATATTCATCCTTAATTCCAGGGAAAAGAGTAACATAAGCATCATATGGATGTAGCTCTGTTAATCCAAGTACTTTTTTTCGCATCTTAGCCCAACGATGCAATGGTTCCAGATTTTCATTTACAGTTTTTACAAGATTATCGTAAACAGAAACCGGAATATTGTTCACATCAAGAGATGCTTCGCGTGATGATTTGTATTTTCTTGCGGTGGCATTGAAAATATGCGTTTTAATTTCACCATTAAAAAGAGTAGAAAGTGTATTGCGATAATCCATATATGGTTTATAGTATCCCCTGTAAACTCTTTCGCGATAAGTTCTATCAGTTGAATATAATGCGGCTCCATATCTTCCAGCAGAAATCTGAATATCATTACCTTTAGAATCTTTTACTGTTGGAAATTGCATATCAGCATTTGTAAACACACTAAATGTATTTTCCGGGATCTGATTAACCTGACTTACCTGTGCTAAAAGTTCTTCCTGTTCCTTTGGTAATGTATGGGCTTTCATTCTAATAAGATTTTCATATTGATGTTTATAAACTTTTAATTCTTTGGATTCGTCCATAAACTTTTCAATTTTTTCATTTGGAATACCAAGCAGTTCTGGACGGATGAATGAACTTGCTGCAGCTACCTTGGAAACAAGCTGGCTGATTCTATCATAGCGTGCTAATCCAACTGAGTTAGCTAAATCCAAATCCTTTGAAAGTGAGGAATACAAATAAAGTTTGCCGATTTTTATTGACATTTCATCATCAAACTTAACTGCAGCTAATAGTTCGATAGCAGAAGTTCCAAGTTTACCTTCGTACTTTTTATAGTTTGCAATGTTCTCATCAATCCATTTGAAATCTTTCTCCCACAAATCCTCTGATGTATATATATCAGCAAGATTCCAGGTATACTTAGCTTCAATTTTGTCTCTGGTTGGTAATTGTCCAGAATCCTGGGCAACAAGTTTATCTTGAGTAAAAAATAATAATGGAAGCATAAAGAAAAATTTTCCTATTAATTTATGATTCATTGTAGTTCCTTTCTTTTTAATCTAATAAAATAATTAATCAAAAACTTTTTCTAATGCCTGATAATTAGCATGCAGTTTTTCAACTGAACTTAAAATCATTTCGTTCTTTTCAGTTTTGCAAATTTTTTCCAATCCTATAGAAGCAGCCAACAAATTTGCAGCAGCTTTTTTAAAATTTTCGGTCCGGTTTTCCAGACGTTTAGAAAGTTTTGCATTGGTAATTGCCTCTGCTTTGGCAACAAATTCTTTGGTTACACTTTTAATAGCCGAATAATTTTTATTTGGCAAATCTTTATGATAAACTACATACAACACTTTATGAAATTCCTCAACTTCCGGAAGCACAGGTCTAATTAGTCTAACCATCATTTCATATTTTGCATGAAGATTTTCTGCTGCATTAAGTAATGCTGCATCATCAACGCCTTTTGCAGCAATATTATATTCATCTACTACTGTTTTTAGTTCGGCGATTCCTGCTTTCCACTTTTCCTGCTTGTCTCTTAAAATTCCAGGTAGCTGTGCTGCAAAAATATTATCAGCCAGTTTATTAATTTCCGGAACAAAACCACGTAACGCATTAACATCCTTATCCGGATATGCAGTATGCCACATTGGATAGATCACTTCATGAAAGTCAGATAATTCTTTTACTTCGCCACTTATTTCGTGGGTAAGGGAATCTGGTTGTGCAAATTGTAAACTGTAAGAAAATATAACACAAACCAACAGAAGGAATAATTTTATAGCCATTAAAAACCTCTCTTTATTTTATTAGAAAAATTAGCATAAAAACGAATAAATAAAAAATGAATTAATCAATTTGAATAATAGAAAGCCCTTTGTTAAGTTACAAATAGCTTTAATGCTACATTTTTGAAAAATATCTTGAACTTAATATTGTTCATAATCCTGGTATTAGATTAGGAAAAATTTTTTAAAAAGGAAAATGCTTTAGTGATCAAATATTTAATCGTTTCATTCGGTGCAGCAATTGGTGGCAGTTTAAGATACTGGTTATCTAACTTTATTTATAAATTTCTGCCAATTTCATTTCCATACGGAACTCTATCAGTTAATCTTATTGGAAGTTTTTTAGTTGGACTCTTCATGTTTTATTTTGATGAACGAGAAATCATAAGTCCAAACATTAGGCTTTTTTTAACAGTTGGATTCTGCGGCGGATTTACAACCTTTTCTACATTCTCGCTCGAAACAATCAATCTTTTACGAGATTCAGAATTCTTGTTTGCTGGTTTAAATATTTTTTTAAACATTGGTTTATGTTTGGCTGGTGTATATCTGGCTTACATTATTTCGAAATAAGGAATACTAAAATGAAAATTGAAGGTGAAGCAAAGCTATTAAGAATTTTTATCGGTGAATCAGATAAAAGTCATTCAACAAACGTTTATGAAAAAATAGTAGTTGAAGGAAGAAAAGCTGGATTAGCTGGCGCTACAGTATTTAAAGGAATAATGGGATTTGGAGGCGCAAGTAGAATTCACACTTCAAAAATTCTTCGTCTTTCAGAAGATTTGCCTCTGGTAATAGAGATTGTTGATGAATCTGCAAAGATAGAAAGCTTTATTCCAATGATTGATAAAATATTTGAGGAAACAAACTGTGGTGGATTAGTAACCCTGGAAAAGGTAGAAATAATAAAATACAGTACAACAAAAAAGCATGCTGATTCTTTATAACCATTTATTAAGCTACATTACGCAGAGGACAAGAATTGTTCTTAATCTTGCTCCATCCACAGCAGGTAAACTTAATCATAATCTTAATCTGCTTTAAAAACCCAATAACGTGTAAGAGCAAGATTAAGACTGAACATTAACTTTTGCGTAAGATAAGTTAATTAATAACAGGAACACACCGCAGCGTGTTCCTGCATATACATTACCTTTTATGTTGTTGGTGTTTCCGGCGGGTTCTGAGTATTAGATGAAGAATCATCCTTTTTATGCCTTGTCCCTAAATCAAGAACCTGCCGTACGTTCTTAT
>JAPLFH010000051.1 GCA_026390815.1 Ignavibacteriales bacterium
CTTTTTGTCTTAATTAACTTTATTGAAAAATAGAGTTGTGCAACAGACTCGGTCAGGCAGGCCTGTCTGCCCTGCCTACCGCAGGCAGGCGACAAAGGCAGGTTCGCTCAGAATGACATATTCGAGTTGTGCAACAGACTCGGCAAGGCAGGTGGAAAATGGAAGGAGAACAAATAATGAACAAAAGTATTGTTTTATGAAAGCAGTTGAAATAATCTATCTTAACGAGAGGCAGAGGAGAATAGAATTTGATTGACTTTGAATTTTGGATTTTTAATATTGTTGCAGACGTTATAAGAATTATTCTACGTTTAACAGAAATCCTATAAGAGGGTACAATAAAATTTCGAACATTGCACATTTCTATATTAATCTTTGTCTTGACATTAAATTAAAATAGGAGCAGTGATGAGAAAAATCATCTTACTTTTTTTTCTGTCCTTTATAATAATCAGCTTATTTACACTTAAACTGTTTGCTGGAATCGGAGTAGGTTATTCCTCTGTTGGAGCATTGCCAGTAGAGCTAACTTTGTTTACCGCAAAGCAAAACGGAAGTAGTGTGGAGCTTTATTGGGTAACAGCAACAGAAATTAATAACTACGGATTTGAGATTGAGAGATCTCAACCCCGTGAAGATTACAGCAAAATAATTTGGGAGAAGATTGGTTTTGTAATTGGGAATGGGAATAGCAATTCTCTTAAAGATTATAGTTTTGTTGATAACAAACCCCCGATTAAAAATTCTAACTATCGCTTAAAGCAAATTGATAACAATGGTGCTTTCAAATACTCAAACCCTATAGAAATTGGATCTAGTATAACGTTTCACAAATAGCTTTACAAATAGAAATAAAAGAGTTATATTTACTTCTGAAAAGAAAAGGAGTAAATATGTCCAGAAAAAGTAGTCGTCCACGATTAAAATTGGATGAAAAAGAATTAAATAAGTTGGAGAAGATATCCTCATCACGAACAACAGAATCCAGAGAAGTAGAAAGAGCTAAAATCCTCATCCATTTCTCACAAAATATGGATATATCAAAGATTGAAGAAAATGTACACGTATCACGACCAACTATCTACAAATGCATAGATAAAGCATTAAGTATGGGAGTAGAAGCCGGTCTAAAGGATAAATACCATAGTCCCAAAGAGCCTGTGATCACTGAAGAAGCAAAAGCATGGGTAATAAATATTGCATGCAATAAACCAACCACTTACGGATATGCTGCTGAAGTGTGGAGCCGCCAATCATTGGCAACCCATGCAAGAAAATTTGGTCCGATAGAAGGACATTCATGCCTTGCTAAGGCAGTTAAAGCAACAATACAAAGAATCTTGTCAGAACATCCGATTCGCCCACACAAGATTGCTTACTATTTGGAGCGACGAGACCCTGATTTTGAGAACAAGATGCAAACTATTTTAATGGTTTATAAGGAAGTAAATCTGACTACTGATAAAATGCAAAATGGTGAAACTCCTGACATCATTACCGTTTCAATAGATGAGAAGCCAGGGGTGCAAGCTATTCGTAATATTTCGCCTGATATTTTACCAAACCCAGAGAAAAATTCAAGAATTATGAGAGATTATGAGTACAAACGAATGGGAACTGTCTCGATCTTAGCTTCTATGGATTTGAATACAGGACACGTTATCGGGCAGGTACATGACCGGCATAGAAGTAGCGAGTTTATTTCCTTATTGGATGAAGTGGATGCTTTTTATCCAAAAGGGCACACTATTCGCATTATTTTGGATAATCACTCAGCTCATATTTCAAAAGAAACGATGGCATATCTAGCAACCAAACCAAACAGATTTGTTTATGTACATACTCCTAAGCATGGTTCATGGCTTAATATGATCGAAATGTTATTTGGTAAAATGGCAAGAACTTTTCTTAAACACATTCGTGTCTATGATAAGGCTGAGTTAAAACGAAGAATCATTCTTTGGATTAAAGAGATAAATGATGTTCCGGTTGTCTTCCGTTGGAAAAAGTTTGATATAAATTTAGAATATTAATGTCAATGTTTATATGAAACGTTATACTAGAAACATCATTTACATTTAACGAATTAAAAATTTCTTTTGAGTTAAATAGATTGCCAATTAAAAAATTGGAGGCAAAGACTCCTGAAAGATGATAAAATGATTTATTCCCGGAGCTAATTTTAAAGGGATTTAATTTCAATCGCTTTGCAATTTTAAATAACTGGTTTTCGATCTTTGCATTATCAGATTCAATAGCAACATAGCAATCTTCTACCTTTACAATTTTCTTTGATGGGAATGTCTGCATTATATGGAATGAAGCAACGGAACCGCCTTTTAGTTTCAGATCTTTTAAGACTTTAATATTTAGTGCTCCAGAAAGATGGATAAAAATGGAATTTTTATAAGCAAGTTTAAGTTTGGATAAATCCTTTGCAATATTTTTTATTTTATTATCTGGAACAGCAATTATAAAAACATTTGTATTAGCTGGAATTTTAGAAAGCTGATTGGAAAAATTTTCAATTTCATATTTGTTTGCAAGAATTTTGGCGGATTTTAATTCCCGACTAATGACGCAACTAATAATAAATTCTTTCTTTATAAATGCATCAACCAAAGAATAGGCAATTTTTCCAGCACCAATAATTGCAAATCTATCCATAAATTACTACCGATAAATAACCCACAACTTCTGAATCATCACCTGTTATATCACCGGAATCGCTTCGTTTAAGAATCAAAGAGTTTTTTTTATTTAATAAATCGGCAGTTCGCATCGCAGCAACAATTCCACCGCCGCCACAGGCTTCGGAATTTTTCATTTCTAAATCATTCTGTAAACCTTCGTAATCAAAATTTTTAATTCTTTGTTCAATGCGCCCATCCAATTTATAAGCAACTGTTTTGGAATAAAAGTGAGATAAGTCGGAACTAACAACCAGCAATGTTTTATCATCAATTACTTTAGAAAGATGTTCTGCTAATTCATAAAGAAAAGATTTTTTTTGATCACCAATTACAATTGGAACAATTGAAAAATTATTTAATACAATCTGTAAAAAAGGAAGTTGTACTTCCACAGCGTGCTCTAGTTTATGTCCTTCTTTTCCTTCAAATATCAACTTACTCTTTTTTGTAAGATTATTTCGTATTTCTTTATTAATCGGCACAATGCCAAGTGGAGTTTGGTATGCATCGCCATTGTAAATTGATATACCGGGAAAATATTCTCTGTGGCTTGGTGAAAGAATGATTACAGTATTGATTTCTTTATCCTTTACCAGATTGTAAGCAAAAGCTGCTGTCTTGCCGGAATAAATGTACCCTGCATGCGGTACAATCAAAGCAAAAATATTTTCAACAGGTTTTTCAATTACAGCTTCGTTAAGCATTCGTTGAATATCATCTTCCAGATTTATTCTGTTGGCTGGATAAAACGTTCCTGCTACTGCCGGCTTTCTAACCATTTCCATTTTTCACTCCCATTTCTTTTTCAGAAAATACAGTGGCAGTAAATAATTTCATATTTAATTGTTTTGTTTTCCATGAGTTACCAGGTAAACCTGCTTTGTGACAAATTGCGGTTAAATATTCATTCTTATTCATTTTGTGTTCAATTGGTACTTGCGGTAAGAGCAATCCCCGCTTTCCCAAATCTTCTAAAATTAATCCATGTGTTCCAACAATAATTTCACCGTAACTTTCCATTTTAAATGGAGGTGAGAGAACGGAGATTTCAATTTCTACCTGTTCAAGTTCAGTTTCTTGCAAAGGAAAAAATCTTGGATCTCGTTTAGCTGCGCTTATAGCTGCTTTACAAACTGTGTCGAATAACTTATCATCAGAAATGATATAACCGATACAACCACGCAATTCATCATATTCCATTAGTGTTACAAAAGCGCCTGCTTTTAATTGAAGGATTGGGTGTTCCTTAAAATCAGGTTTAGGTATTTCTGTTTTTATAAATAAAGAAGTGATTGCATTTCTTGCGGCTTTTAACAGGATTTCCTTTTCAGTACTACTTATTTCCATCAAACCTCCCGATCCAATAAAAGGCTAAATGATTGAATAAACTTTAACTTCAGTTTTTTCCTTAAGTAAAAATAATAAATTATCCTTAATGAAAAATGAATCCGGTACGTAAGCGTTTGCGTTTGTATTTATTCTTTCATCAAGAAGAATTATTTGTTTATCGAGATTTATGATAAAAAAATTATTATCTAAACTTCCAGTTGAATTGCGGCTATAATAATTTGCAAGTAAAAGATCCTTGAAAAAAATGTGTTCAATGTTTCCTTCAACAATGGATGTGCCGATTAATTTTTTAATCTCATCTTTAACCAGACTATTTTCAATTGATTCTTTATTTAACGGATTAGGAAACAAATAATTTTTATATTCATTATCGTCGATAGTAGTTTCTCGAATCTTGCTTAGCTGAGAAGCATCATTACCAAGTTCTTCAACAAGTTTACCAGTCAGGTAATCAAGCGCAAAGAATTTTCTACCTTCAAATTTTTGAATGAAAGTATAAACTTTATCTCCTTCGATAAATAGGTAACTATATTCTTCTGTCTGCCAAAGAATTTGTTGACTATTAATATCAAATGCAATTATCACTTTGTGCCCGGGCATATCAGGCTTTGCATATTTGTGGAAGAAGATCACATCCTTATAAATTTTTTCTATACCGATCCAATATTTTTCTTCTAATTGATGATTCTTAAAGTGCACTTTTCCGGAATAAGCATCGATGCAGTTGAAATATGCCTGTTTGTTTACAATATCTCTATCTTCTATTATCAACTTGTTGGAGCTCGAGATTAATATCCGCCATATTTGCCGATTATTAGTAAACGAATATTTTTTATTTATCTTCATTTTCAGTTTGATTTACTTGGTGTTGGTTCTATATATTTAATTAAGAAATTTCTCCTGTTTCAAAATTGAAATTATTTTTGAATAATCCAACTTATTTTTTCTTCGAGAACTGGTAAAGTATATGCGTAGAATTTTTAAATTATTAATTAGACTGCAACTCTTCCAATTATTTTTTGGAGGAGTTCTTCTTGCTCAATCATTTAATGTTACCAAAATAGAGCCCCCGAACTGGTGGACTGGAATGAAGAATAATAAAATTCAATTGATGGTTTATGGAGAAAATCTTGAAAATATATCTGCTGATTTTGGTTCAGCAGATTTGAAAGTTACTAAAGTAAATAAAGCAGAAAATTCTAATTACACTTTTATTGATGTGGAAATTCTGGAAGATGCCAGTCCTGCAATTTATAAACTGGTATTAAAAAATGATAAAGAAAAGCAAGAGTTTGATTTTCCTATTCTTCAACGAAAAAATTCTTCGGATAGTTTTCAAGGATTTAGTCCAAAGGATGTAATCTATTTAATTATGCCGGACCGGTTTTCTGATGGAGACACTACAAATAATTATATTAAAGAGATGGTTGATGGCTACAAACCAAATTCTGGAATTGGCAGGCACGGTGGGGACATCAAGGGAATTATCAATCATCTTGACTATATAAAAGAACTTGGATTTACAGCATTGTGGGTCACCCCGCTGGTGGAGAATAATACTGGCATCAGTTACCATGGTTATGCACCAACCGATCATTACAATATTGATAAACGATTTGGAACCAATGAGCTTTATAAAAATTTGGTAGAAGAAGCTCACAAAAAAGGATTGAAAATAATTTTAGATCATATTAACAACCATATTGGTATTACTCATCCATGGATGAAAAATCTTCCGTTCAAAGATTGGATTAATGGAAGTGTGGATGACCATCATAATACACCTCACTATAATCAATCATTATTTGATGTGAATAGTGATAAATATGTTTGGGATTATTCCAATACAGGTTGGTTTGTAAGGGAAATGCCGGATTTAAATCAAAGAAATCCTTTCCTTGCAAAATATCTGATCCAAAATACAATTTGGTGGATTGAATCAACCGGGTTGGATGGTGTTAGAGAAGATACTTATCCATATTCGGATCAAAAGTTTTTATCGGAATGGGCACAAACTATTTTAGAAGAATATCCAACTTTAAATATTGTTGGAGAAGTTTGGATTGGTGATCCGGCATTCCGAGCTCCTTTCCAGAAGGGAAGTTATTTTCCAAAAGAGTTTGATAGTAACTTACCATCAGTTACCGATTTTGGTTTACAAGAAGCAATAAAAGATGTTTTTGCAAACGGGAAAAGTATAAAGCTTATTTATGAATTATTAGCGAAAGATGTTTTATATGCTAATCCAAATAACCTGGTTACATTTTTAGATAACCATGACATTGAGCGTTTAATATTTTCAGCAAAAGGCGATGTTAAAAATTTTAAACTTGCTTTAACGCTTCTCTTAACCACAAGAGGAATTCCGCAGATTTTGTATGGAACTGAAATTGGATTGATGGGTGGACCAGATCATGGTTCACTTAGAGCTGATTTTCCGGGTGGATTTCCGAAAGATAAACACACAGCATTTACAAAGGAAGGACGCAGCGAAAAGGAAAATGAAATTTATAATTTCTGTAAACAGCTTTTAGCGATAAGAAAAACTCATCAGGCTTTAACTGATGGCAAGTTGGTTCATTATCCACCAAGGGATGAAGTTTATTTTTACTTTAAAATACTTGGGGATGAACAAATAATGGTTGTGATAAATAATAATATTAAACCAAAAGAATTTGAATTGTCGTTTATCAAATACCGGCTGGATGACAAGAAAACTTTAATAAATCTTTTTTCTGGCAAGGAAATTAAATTAGATGATTCACCTAAAATCATAATTCCTGAAAAAACCGCCGCCATTTTTGAAATTAAATAGTTGGAGATAAAAATGTTTATAAAAAAAATCATCTTTACTTTGGTTTTATGTGCATTTAGCGCTTTCTTTATTTCTTGTGATATGAATGTTAACCACGATGATTGGCGTAATAAAGATTCGGGGAATATTCCTGCAGTTGTTAACACAACTAATGCGTTTTCTTTTGCAATCGATGCGGCAGATTTTTCTTTTAATGAAAAATACAGCGTTGATTTTAAATCAAATTCATTTTCAATTGGATTAACAGTCTCTGGCTATAGAAATGGAACTGGTCATCTTGATATTTATAATGAAAAGGATTCCATTTATTATTCAACAACGTTAAGCAATAATATTGTTTTGGCAAATGATAATATAGCAGGCGGACCACCACATAAAATTGCATTAAAGTTTACTGATTTTACCGGTAAAGTATCGATTGGCATTGGTGGGAAATAAAATTTATAGTAATTCTAACAAAGTAATGATTTATAAATAAGGTTTATTTATCCAAACCAATTTTTGTAAGGAGATTCAGAAAGCGCGGATCGTTTCGGAATTTTTTAAAGATTGGAAATACTTTAAGGAAAATCATTCCGCCAATTTTCTCCTTATAAGCTTCTTCTAAATATAAGTACATCCTTTCCGCATTATCAGTCCCGGCATATAATGTTGCCAGTTCAAGGTTGTAAGAAACATCATTTTCTTTTTTATAATTTAGAATTTCTTCAATCAATTTTTGAACTTCTTCCATTTTCCCAATCTGAGTGTATGCGCAAGCTAAAAATGGCAAACATTTAATCCCATCATTTGCAGAACGCCGAACCTCTTTTAGGATATCAATCGATTTATGTGTTTCACCTTTAATAAGAAGAACTTTTGCAAAGTTAAGCCGAGCCGCCCAAAAGTTTGGATCAAGTTCGAGAGTTTTTTCAAATTGTTTTAAAGCATCATCGTGTCTTTCCGCGTAAAGATAAACTTCGCCAAGTTCATTGTTAAGTATAATAGAAAGTGGATCGAGCGAATAAGCCAACTCCATTTCTTTTATTGATTCTTCCAAATCACCTTTTGCCATCAAATAAAGCGAATATGCTTGATGAACAACCGAAGAGCCAAAATTTATTTCCATTGCTCTTTCAAAAGAACTTAAAGCTCCCTCCCATTCCCATTCGTTAAACATCCTTACCAGAGCCAGGGAAATATGGGATTCTGCAATATTCTCATCTAATGCAATGGCTTTAAGAGCTGCTTCTTGCGCTTTTGAGTAAGCTTCAGCGGGAGTCATTACTCCAGTGGCACTTAGTACAACATAACAGTTTGCAAGTCCAGAGTAGGGTAAAGCAAAATACGGTTCCTTTTCTATTGCCTCTTCAAAAAGAGAAATTCCTTTTTGGATATTTTCAGGTGTCCACTTGCCAAAATAAAATAATCCTTTCAGGTAAAGATTATATGCGTCGATATTTTTTGTATACGCTTTTACAAGCGGTTTACCGGGAAGATCTACATTGGTTTTTGCTTTAAACCGTTCCGCTATGTGTCTGGAAATTTCATCCTGGATTTGAAAAATATCTTCCAGGTTTCTATCATAAACTTCTGACCAAAAATGATAACCGTCAGCTATATTTATTAACTGGGCGGTTACTCTAACTTTATTCCCAAACTTTCTAACGCTTCCTTCAAGCACCGTGCTTACATTTAGCTGGTTTCCAATCTGGCGAATATCTAAATTCTTTCCTTTGAATGCAAAGGAGGAAGTACGCGAAGTTACTTTTAATCCTTCAACTTTAGTTAATGCATTAATAATTTCTTCAGTAATGCCGTCACTAAAATATTCATTCTCTATGTCAGTGCTCATATTTAAAAATGGAAGAACAGCGATGCTACGTGATGAAAATCCTGCTTTACTTTCTAATTCTTTGGAATCTGGTATTACAATCCCTTCTGACTTAATTGCATAAATTTCTAATGGGCGCTTTACATTTTTTAGTCTGAATTCTCCCATCAGTATTACATCAAGTTCTTCATGATTCCTGATTTCATCATTCACTTTATCAGAAATTAAAATACCGCCAGGAACTGAAAGTGATTGTATTCTGGAAGCAATGTTAACTCCATCGCCGTAAACCCCATCATCATCATAAACAATATCCCCGGCATGTATTCCAATCCGCAGTGGTATCTTCGGTTCTTTTTGAAGTTCTTTCTGGATAGAAATAGCACACTTTACAGCTTCAATAACACTTCCAAAAATTGTTAAAGTTCCATCACCATAATATTGTAAAATACTTCCCTTATGTAGAAGTACACATTTTTCAAGAACTCTTCTATGGCGGTCACGAAGCTCTTTTGCACTCTTTTCATTTTCCTGCATTAACAATGTGTAGCCAACAATATCAGTAAACATAATTGCTGCAAGTAACCGTATCTGATTTTCAATCATAATAACATAAATGATGTAGATAAACTTGATTTAAATAATTTTACAAAACTCGTTTAAAGATAAAAATATTATGGATTCTTTCATATAGGAATAGTTCCTCTTTTAAAACAATAAAAAATCTCTGTTGCTATAATTAATCTTATTCTGTAGGTTAAACTAAGAATTGAAAATTAAAATAGGTCAATTATGGAAATTGAATTCAAACAATCTTTTATTGAAAAGTGGAATAGGTATTTTTCCAATTCCGAACTTCCAATAAGTTTTTATTATACTGATGATATTGATGCGGATGCAATAACTGCTGCCAAATCCGAGCAGAGATGTTTGATGAGCCATCTTAATAAAGTAAGAGATGGCGCTTCAATATATTTTGAGGCAAACACAATTGGTTGTACCGGGGGAAAAAGATATCTTGGTTTTTCTCATAAGCTCCGTCCAAATTTCGATTATTTTCTTTCATGTGGAATTGAGGGGGAGCTTGAAGGAGAACGATATAAAAAATCTCCTCAAATAGTTCACGAAGTAATTAAATTTCAACCTCCGTTTGAATCGCCAGGAAAATATATTGTTTTTAAGCGATGGGACAATCTGAATGAACTTGATGAACCAATGGTTGTTATCTTCTTTGCACATCCGGATGTTTTATCCGGGCTATTTACATTAGCGGGTTTTGAAGAAGTTAGAGCAGATGCAGTAATTGTTCCTTTCAGTTCCGGTTGCGGTTCTGTTGTTTATCATCCGTATAAAGAAGCTCATTCAGAAAATCCCCGTGCAGTTTTAGGAATGTTTGATGTTTCTGCCCGACCATTTGTACCGGACAATGATTTAACATTTTCCATCCCAATGAGAAAATTTATTGAAATGGTAAATAATATGGATGAAAGTTTTTTGGTTACAGATTCCTGGTTAAAGATAAAGCAGAGGATAATAAAGTAAACTTGTGATTGAAAAAAATAGTTATATATTTAATACGAAGCACTCGATAAATAAAAAATAAAAATTAAAATGAGATGATAAAATATGTCTGGACAGAAGTTAGAAACTTTGTTTGCATCTGCTGAACGTTCTACTGCCACAAAATTGAATGAAGAAAGATTAAATTTTTCTCAAAGCCCACTTTTATTTGAGATTACCAATGCAATCCCCAATGGTGTTTTGGTACTTAATAATAACAGGCAAATAGTATATGCTAATAAACACGTCTTAGATATTTTCGCATTAAAAAATGATTCTACTTTAATTGGGATGAGACCCGGTGAGGCACTTAATTGCGAACACTCTTTTGATATGGAAGGTGGTTGTGGGACGTCGGAGCATTGCCAAACTTGTGGTGCCGTGATGGCAATTCTCAATAGTCAACATTTAAATCCAGATATCCAAGAATGCCGCATTTTACAAAAGAATACTGGCATTGCCCTGGATTATAGAATATGGACCACGCCACTTCATTTGAAAGAAGACTTATTTACAATTTTTTCTATTCAGGATATTCAGGACGAAAAACGTAGAAAAGTATTAGAAAGGATTTTCTTTCACGATATAATGAACACAGCAAGTGGATTGAAGGGAATTTCCGAAATAATGGTTGAATCAAAAGATGAAGAATTTGAAGAGTATAAGAATATTCTTTATTCTTTAACTGATAGATTGATAGATGAAATAAAAACTCAAAGAGAATTATTAGCTGCGGAAAATAACGAACTTGATGTTAATATGGAATCGTTCCATACTTTAAGTTTTCTTAATGAAGTTGAGCAGACTTATAGGCAATACGAAATTGCGAAAAATAAAATTATACGTACAGATCCATCTGCTGCTGATATTAAAATTGCGAGTGATAAAGTTTTGCTTTGGAGGGTTATCACCAACATGTTAAAAAATGCTATCGAAGCATCTACACCTAATCAAACAATTACAATTGGATGTAATGTAAATTCTAATACTGTGGAATTTTGGGTTCACAATCCTAATTTTATGAAGCGGGAAATTCAACTACAAATTTTTCAACGTTCATTTACAACTAAAGGTAGAGGAAGAGGAATAGGTACATATAGTATTAAACTTTTAACAGAAGGTTACTTAAAAGGAAAGGTGCGGTTTATTAGCAGCGAGGTTGAAGGAACAACTTTTTTTGCTGCAATTCCTATTCATCCTTAAACTTTATTTGCAAACAGAAAAAATATTTAATAGCTTTTATTTAGTTCTTTGAAATCTTTACGGTGTTCCGATTCTAATCGGAAAGAATAGGGAAACCGGTGAAAATCCGGCACTGCCCCGCAACTGTAAAAGACGTTTAACTTAACAAAAAGCCACTATACGGATTTCAGATTGGTGATTTTGGATTGTGGATAAAATTTGCATTCCGGCATCAACAATTTGCAATCATTTGGGAAGGCGTTAGGTGTTGTCTTGAGTCAGGAGACCTGCCGTAAATTTTAATTATTCTACCTTCGTGGGCGAGGTTAGTTAATTTGTGTTTACTTCTAATTTAATTCCAAAGTATCACAATCCTTATTTATTCCCGCGCAAGGTTACAACTTTTATCAATTTATTTTCTAAAAGGAGTAACTTGTATGCAAAAATTTATTGTTGTTGTTTTATTGGTTTTTACATTTTCAATTGTTTCTAAGGCTCAGGCAGATTTATCAATTCCAGATTCACTTAAAACCTACAAGCTTTCAGATGTTGTAATAACTGCAACAAAAACATTTACACCCGCAATTGAAGTTGCCAGTTCCGTTACAATTATTACCGAAAAAGATTTAATCAATTCCGGTAAAATTTATGTTTCCGATATATTGCAGGATGTTGCTGGAGTATCTGTTGCTCAACAGGGTGGAGCTGGTAAACTTACCCGGGTATTTATTCGTGGTGCAAATCCACACCATACACTTATTTTAATTGATGGAGTTGAAGTTAACGATCCCGGCTCTATAAGTAATGCATTTGACCTGGCAAATTTACAAACAATCAATATTGAGCGGATTGAAATCCTGCGCGGACCACAAAGCACTCTTTACGGCTCTGACGCGCTTGCTGGAGTAATAAGCATCTTTACAAAACAGGGAAGCGGTAAGCCAAAATTTTCTGTTTCTGCTGAAGGTGGATCCTTCGAAACGTATAAAGGTTTTTTGGGTATAAGTGGTGGTTTAAATTATCTCAAGTATTCTATTGGTTATTCATCATTACACAGCCAGGGATTTTCTTCTTCAAATAAGAAATATGGAAATAGCGAAAATGATTCTTACCAAAACAATTCGTTTAATTCAAGGATTGATTTAAATCCGATTAATAATCTCGAACTGGATTTTATTTTTAATTATTCAAAAAGCAAAGCAGGATTGGATCAAAATGAAAAGTTAGGAGATGACCCAAACTTTTTTTCTAATGTTGATGAATCTTTATTTAAACTAAATGGTACCTGGAATTTGTTTAATGGATATTGGACACAGAACTTTGGAGTTTCGATTATTAAAAATATTAACAAGACAACAGACGGAATAGATGCAACTCATCCAAATCTTTCCTCTGTAAATTATTTTACCGGTAATCGTACAAAATTTGAGTGGCAAAGTAATTTAAATATAAGTCGTAATAATGGTTTAACGCTTGGATTTGAAACCGAACAAGAAAAAGCTTATTCGGATTATTTAAGTACAAGTGAATGGGGTGAATACAAATCAGTCTTTCCATCCAACAAGGCAACAACGACTGGAGTTTATCTCCAGGATCAATTGAAAGTGATGGATTCTTTTTTTTCATCATTTGGAATAAGATATGACAAACATAACCGGTTTGGCTCTGTATTAACTTATAGGATTGCACCGACGTATTTTCTTTCTACAACTAATACAAAATTAAAAGCTACATATGGAACCGGATTTAAATCTCCTTCACTTTATTACCTGTTCGATCCAATGTATGGAAATCCAAATTTGAAGCCGGAAAAAAGCAAAGGTTGGGATGCTGGAGTGGAACAATATCTTTTCAATTATAATTTTACTTTTGGGCTGACATACTTTAATAATAATTTTACTGATTTAATAGGGTATGATAAAAATTTTAAAACCATAAATATTGATAAAGCAGAGACAAATGGTGTAGAGGTTTCAATTTCAACATCAGCAATTTATAATTTTATACTGAGCACAAATTATACTTATACTGAAAGTAAAGATAAAAGCCTGGGAAACGATGACAGTGGAAAAGATTTACTAAGACGACCAAAGAATAAAATTTCGTTCAACATAAATTATTCATTCAGCAATGCAAATTTGAATTTTGAAATTCTAAATATCGGTGCAAGGGAAGATAAAGATTTTTCTACTTATCCTGTTCAACGTGTGAAATTGAAATCCTACACGCTTCTAAATGTTGCTGTTTCTTATAAATTTATTAATCAGTTAAGTCTTTACGGAAGAATTGAAAACCTGACCAACACCGATTATGAAGAAGTTTTGTATTACGGAACAGCATCCCGTTCTGCATATCTTGGATTAAGAATTAATTTTTAGGTTAGTTCAGAATTAAATATTTTCTGGGTGGTTCTTTGTTTACTTCCCAAATTGAGAGGAAAGACAAAGAACCACCAGGAAATTCTTTATGACAAGGACATTTTATTTGCTGTATGTTGAAATTAAACCACAAACATTTTTCCAAACTTATTTTATTGGTAATCTTTTCTTCCACAATATTTCCCCAGAATTTTTACAATTCAATCTCCGGTAGAATTTTAGATGAATCATCTGGAAAACCTTTAGCAAGAGTTAATGTATTCATTACCGGAACTACATGGGGCGCTATCACTGATGAAGATGGTTATTATAAAATATCGTCTGTTAAACCTGGTAAACTCGAATTAGTTGTTTCAATGATAGGTTTCGAAATAACAACCAAAATTTTTACTTTAACAGAGAAATCTGAATTAGAATTAAATTTTAGGTTAAAGCAGAAATCATATGAATTAAATTCTATTGAAATAATTTCCGAAAAACCTGTCGACTGGCAGAATAATCTTCGGACTTTCCAAAATTTATTTTTAGGACAGAACAAATATTCTTCTGATTGCACAATTGTAAATTCTGTTAAACTTGAATTTGATTCTAATATGAATAACATTTTGTCTGCCCGCATTGACGAACCTTTAGTTATCATCAATAAAGCACTTGGTTATAAAATCTATTGCGTGCTGTTAAACTTTAAATGGGATATGGATGAAAGAAGAATTCAGTTCCTTGTTAAACCGAGATTTGAAGAAATGAATTCATCTTCTGAGCAGGAAAAATTATTGTGGTTGAATAACCGAAAAGATGTTTTTAATGGATCATTAAATCATTTTTTACGAGGATTAATCAATAATGATTTTCTAAAGCTGGGATATAAAATTTATTTTGCAGTTATGCCAAGTGAATCAAAAAACCTTAGTAAGTTACAACAAATTTTTTCTAGAGATAAATTACTACGGAAAGGAATGCTTGATGGTGAATATTCGTTACATTTTGAGAATTATGTCAGAATTGTTTTTGATGAAAATATTTCCTGGTTGAAATTATGTTATCCCGAAGTAACTTTAGATAAATTTGGTAATCCAGAAGAGTCAATGCCGTTTGAGACGTATGGTTATTGGGCAACTTCCGGAATGGCAGATATGTTACCGAATAATTTTGAAATTGAAAGTGAGGAATGATTTAAGTATTTAAAAAATGAGAATTGCCAATTACTGTTATTTATTTCAATTTCTAATTACTGCTTTACTACTTCTTTTCTAACATAAGCCAAATCCACGATCCTTTTCAAAGTTTTCTTGAATGTAATACCAGACGCTTTTGTAGAACGCATAAAACCAGCGTCTTCTGTTAAATCTGGGTTAGGATTTACTTCCAGGACAAATAATTCATTCTTAGCGGAAAGACGCATATCTACTCGTGCATAATCTCTGCACCCAAGTGCTCTGAATGTTCGAAGAGCTAACTCTTGTGCTTTTTCTTCAACTTCTTTAGGAAGGATTGCTGGACAAATGGCTACTGTGGAATGGTAAGCTTCGTGGTAAGGATCCCATTTTGCTTGAAAGCTAACAATGTTATGCAAATGATCAGGCATTCTAGAAAAATCTATTTCACTTATTGGCAGCACTTTTAATTTTTTATCACCAAGTACAGCAACATTCAGCTCTCTTCCATCAATATATTCTTCAATTAGTGCATATTGGTGCATATTAAAAAGAACATTTTCAATTTTATTTTTTAATGATTCGTAACTTTCCACTACCGAGTCGAACTCAATTCCAATGCTGGCATCTTCCATTGCTGGTTTTACAATTATCGGAAACTTAAGATGAATTTCCTCAATATCTTCTGTACCGGTAATAATTTGATAATTAGGAGTCTGTATATTGAAAGCATGCATTATACTTTTTGCCATTGTTTTGCGCTGGCAAGTGCCGAGTGCAATTGGGTCTGCTCCTGTATATGGAACTCTCATTAATTCCATTAATCCAGCAAAACTCATTTCAAGATTTGCTCTATCGTGAAAAATCTCAACCAGGTTAAAGACCACATCTGGTTTATTCTTTTTATAATCTTTAAGAAAAACTTCGTAATTATCTTTGATATTCAAAGTGTAAGCTTCGTATCCAACATCTCTTAAACCTTGAGCCATTTGTTCAAAGCAATCGAAAGGATTGTAATATTCCACGTCAAAGTATGGTACAAAATCAAGAGCCTTTTTCTGTTCTTTATTCCGTTCCTTATAATAATTTAAATTAGCTTCATTAAACACTATTGCAACTTTCATAACACCTATTTGTTTTTACTTCTGAAAAATACTGAAAAAATGGCTGGAAATAAATTAAAGTCGATAAATCTATTAAATCTTGGATAATGATTTCAATTAAAACTAAACTATAAAAATATGCTGCTTATAGTAAGGCGCTTTTGTGATTTACTAAATAGTCAAAAAGATTTACCAATCAATTTTTATAATTAGCTTTCTATCATATTTAGAATTTATTATCTTTAGCTCCAGATATTTTAACCAAAATAAAACCATTGAATATCATTTCTATTAAGCATCTTAATAAATTGAATATAAATCTATGAGCTTTTATCCTCAACCTAATAGCTATACTTGCGGACCATTTGCGCTAAAATACGCACTTGTAATGCTTGGAATATTTAAAAATGAACGGGATATTGGAAAAGCAGCCGGTGTTACCTGGTGGGCTGGTACTGATGAAATAGGCTTGGCAAGAGCAGCAAAAAAATACAACTGCAGAATGAAATATTTCCGGGAATCCCGTTCAAAAGATGCTCTTGAAGAACTAAATAAACGTTTGAAGAAAAATTATCCCTGCATCTTAAGCGTATCTAATTGGGGGCATTGGCTCACAGTTCTTGGTTATCAGAAAAATAAATATATTATTGTTGATAGCAGTCAGGATAGAGTAGTAAATATTTTAACTCCATCTCAGCTTTTAAAGAAATGGAAGTACGTTGAAGATGATGTTGTTAGTTTTGATGGATATGCCATTGTTCCTATGTTTAAGATAGACACTTTTGCAGTCTTCTCACTGGAAAAAGCACACACAGTAATGTATAAACGAAATGAAAAACTTGCCCATAAATGGGATACGTACTTTAATGATTTGATAAATATCTGCCGTCCACGCACTCCATTATCATCTCATATTATTACATTTAATGAGTTTTTAAGACGAAATGAAAAAGCATTAGTAAAAGAAGTTGCTTTTTGGCATGGAACTCCTACAAAGTACGAGTTGAAGAAAGTACTGCACAATTTACAATTTGTTTCTGAAGTTTATGGTTTAGTTATTTATGAAGATGATGAAAAGAAAGCTTTGATTGATTTAACCTCCATCCTGATGATGTATGCTTGTGGCAAATACGGAATGGATCCGATTTATTAAGATATAACAAGTTTTTTATATTGTAATCATTTTCTTGCTCTTAATCTTAATCTTAATCTTGATCTTAGTCTTCATCTTAACCTAATAAAGATCATGACCAAGAAAAGTTGGATGATTTTGGAATTATTTAATTTGTACAATAAAAAGTTTTTATGATTAGACACAACATAATTTTGCAACGGGAAAAATCTGCATTGTTAATTATTGATATTCAGGAAAAAATCTTGAATGTAATGCAAACGCCAGAAACTTTAATTGCTAATACATCAAAGCTTATTCGGGGATTTAAGATTCTCGGTATTCCAATTTTTTATACAGAACAATACGCAAAAGGATTAGGATCCACAGTACAGGTATTGAAGGAAGAGCTAAATGGAATTGAAGCAATCCATAAAATGAGTTTTAGCTGCGCTGGCGCAGATGATTTTTTCAATCAACTTAAAGAAAAAAAAATTTCCCAAGTTGTTGTTTGCGGAATCGAGAGCCATGTTTGTGTGCAGCAAACTGTACTTGATTTGCTTGCAAATGGATTTCAAGTTGATGTTGCCGCAGATGCAGTTTCTTCAAGAAAAGAAATTGATTATAACATTGCACTTGAAAGAATGAACCACCATGGTGCAGAAATTACTACAACCGAATCGATTCTTTTTGAACTGTTGAATGTTTGTGGTACGGATGAATTCAAATCTATTTCAAAAATGTTGAAATAACATTTTTTCCATCTCGCTAATCTTTTACAATAAAAACTTATTATAAGGAAGAAAAGTTGTCCTCGCTTATTCCGAATTACCAATTTTCAATATCCAATCTATATTTTTATTATCTTTAAAGTAGAAAATGCTGGATGTAAATAAGATGGATAGTACTACTATTGAAATAATAATTTTACTTATTTTGTTTTTTGCTAATGGAATCTTCGCAAT
>JAPLFH010000052.1 GCA_026390815.1 Ignavibacteriales bacterium
CAACAGCATTGCGAGCTAAATTGTATCTTACTGCAAATCGTGCAGCTTTTAATCAACTGGAAAATCTCAAAGTTTCTTTCGCTATGAAATTCTAAAAAATATAACTATACGCATCGGGTTGCGTAAGGTGAGTTATTAATATAAAAAAATCCCTCCATTTTAAAACAGAGGGATTGAAATTTATACCAATTCCGTTAGAATGATTGGTTTAAATAATCTAACAATCAAACTTTAATGAAAATCTTCTTCGCATAAAAGATCCACATTATTCCAAGCCAAAACAATACATACGTAACAGCAAATGCTAAAGATGCGTTTATTGGAGCAAGCCAGGAAATAAACAGATTATTATATAGAAAAGTCTTAAGCGCAATTTCATTTCCAGCGGCATCGGTTAGTTTAATTAAGTTTAGCAATCGAGCCATAATTCCTGACAGGAAATAAACTGTTATCGCATTCGTTCCATAAACTAAAAACGGTTTTGTCCACCAGCTATAACCTTTAACATCAATTAAATAGTAGCACATTGCTAAAATAATCAATGCCATTCCACCAGAATAAATTACGTATGAGCTTGTCCAGAGCTGTTTGTTAATCGGGAACCACATATCCCAGAACATTGAAATGAAAACAGCAAAATTTCCAACAACAAACATCCAGACAGTTTTTGTAGTTTTATCATCTTTAGAAGTAAGGATGTAATGACCGGTAAGTATACCAAAGATACCAGTGGAAATTGCAGGAAGAGTGCTTAGAAGTCCTTCAGGATCCCAACATCCCGGAGGAAACATACCGGTAGGATCAACGGCGGCTCTCCAAAGATGTCCGCCAAAAATCAATCGATCTAACCATGCCCCCAGATTTGTTGCTTGACCAAGACTTGAATACCCAACGCCTGGTACTGGAATCAAAGTCATAATTGCCCAATATGCAAAAAGTATAACAAAAGCTATAATAGCCTGAGTTTTGATATTTGCTTTGAGAAAAAGAAAAGAAGTAATGCAATAAACAATTGCAATTCTTTGGAGCACTCCGGGAATTCTTATTATTGTTAGATCGAAGATTGGAAATCCTGCTAATATTAATCCAAGTACAAATATTATTACAGAGCGTTTAATAATTTGTAAATATAATTTAGTTGGGTTGTCTCCTCTTTCCTTTCTTTTAGTTAATGAAAGTGTAATCGCAATACCAACTATGAAAAGAAAGAAGGGGAAAATCAAATCAGTTGGAGTAACTCCGTGCCACTTAGCGTGTCCAAGTGCGCCATACAGATGTCCCCACTCGCCAGGATTATTAACCATAATCATTCCGGCAATTGTAATTCCCCTAAAGACATCAAGAGAAAGCAAACGTTTAGAAGTTGTTTCCATAATCAAGCCTATTGTTTAATTCAATAATAAAATTTCCAAAAATATTTTGGAACCAAGATTATTTATTTAAGAACTTTCAATTTCCTCAATTTAAATGATATATTTTTGCTCTAATTTTTTATATTATTTTGTGGAGAAGAAAATTTTGATTTCAGATATCCAATTATTCCGGGTAATGTAGAAATAAAAATAATTGCTAAAATGACCAAAGAAAAATTATTTCTAACAAATGGAAGATTGCCGAAAAAATAACCGGCAATTACAAACGAAATGACCCACAAAATTCCACCAACAACATTATAAACAATAAAATGTAAATACGTCATACTTCCAATTCCGGCAACAAACGGGGCAAAGGATCTAATGATTGGAATAAACCTTGCGATTATTATTGTTTTGCCACCATGTCTTTCATAAAATTCATGTGTTTTTTGCAGATGTTCTTTTTTTAGAAATTTAATTTTTTCTTTAGCGAATATTTTGGGACCAATAAAATCTCCAATCCAATAATTCACTGTATCTCCCGCGATGGCAGCAATGCATAGTATTAGGATTAATATTACCAGGTTAAAAGCACCTATTGCGGCAAAAGTACCAGCAGCAAATAACAGCGAGTCACCGGGCAAAAAAGGGGTTAATACAAATCCAGTCTCAGCAAATATTACTATAAATAGAATTACGTAGCTCCACGCATTGTATTGTGCAATTATTTCTTTTAAATGAACATCTATATGAAGAACAAAGTCAAAAAACTGGGAAATGAGTTCCAAAAATTCTCCGTTGAAATTACTTAAGTAAATAAAAATAAATTGAAATCAGATTTAACTATCATACTTTTAACGCATTCAAAACTTTCTTTGCTACAATGGAAATATTATCCGGAGTAAAACCAAACTTTTCCATCAAAACATTTGCCGGAGCAGATGCTCCAAATCGCTCAAGACTGATTGATTCACCACTATCGCCAATATATTTTTCCCATCCCATTTTAATACCGGCTTCAATTGATACACGCGCTTTTACTTCCGGTGGTAAAACTGTATCCCTATATTCTTTGGATTGCATTTCAAATAATTCCCAGGATGGAAAACTAACTACACGAACTTTAATTCCATCAGCGAACAATAATTTTTCTGATGCAAGAGTTGCATGCAGTTCTGATCCGGAAGCCATTAAAATCAAATCCGGTGTTTCAATACAATCCTTTACAATGTATGCACCTTTTAAAAGATTGGTTGCTGAAGGATATTTAGTTTGATCCAGAACCGGAAGATCCTGTCTTGAAAAAATTAATGCAATCGGGCTACCTTGATGTTCTATCGCCATTTGCCAGGCAACAGAAGTTTCATTTGCATCGGCGGGACGAATTACAATTAGTTTTGGTATTGCTCTTAATGATGCTAATTGTTCGACTGGTTGATGTGTTGGTCCGTCTTCACCAAGACCAATACTATCGTGTGTAAAAATTAGAATCGGTTTTATACCAGAAATAGCAGCAAGACGAATTGAAGGACGCAGATAATCCGCAAATACAAGAAATGTTGCACCATAAGGTATTACAAATCCATAAGTCGCCAGTCCATTCAGTATCCCAGCCATCGCATGTTCCCTTACTCCAAAATGAAAATTTCTTCCCGAATAATTTTCTGATGAGAAAGCTGGATAATTTTTTAAATAAGTATTATTTGAAGGAGCTAAATCTGCAGAACCACCAATTAAAGTAGGAAGCGATGAAGCAATTGCGTTTAATACAAGTCCAGAAGCAACCCTTGTAGATATTTTTTTCCCATCATCCTGAAATACTGGTAACTTAGATTTCCATTCATTTCCAAAATCTAATCTTGTTAAATCAGAAAATAATTTTGCCTCATTCGGATATTTTTTATTGTAAAGTTCAAGCTTAGAATTCCATTCTGATTCTAATCCAATTCCTTTCGCCTTAAATTGATCAAAATAATCTTTTACCTCATCGGGAATAAAAAATTCCTTCTCACTCTGCCAGCCTAAATTTTTCTTGGTTAATTTTATTTCCTCAGCACCAAGCGGAGAGCCGTGTGCAGAAGATTTATCCTGTTTGTTTGGGCTTCCAAAACCGATGTGCGTGTTACAAATAATAATACTTGGTTTAGATTTTTCATTTTTTGCAGTTGTAATCGCATTGTCTAATTCATTTAAATCATTTACATCTATTACCTGCTGAACATGCCAGTTATATGCTTCAAATCTTTTTCCAACATTTTCAGAAAATGATAGTTTAGTTTCTCCATCAATAGAAATTCCATTATTATCATAAAGTACAATAAGCTTTCCGAGTTTAAGATGCCCTGCAAGCGAAGCAGCTTCGTGAGAAATCCCTTCCATCATATCTCCATCACTTGCAAGTACAAATATATAATGATCAAGAAGCTTTATATCATCTTTATTAAAAAGTGCTGCCAAATATTCCTGTGCGATTGCCATTCCAACGCTATTTGTAAAACCTTGCCCTAATGGACCGGTTGTAGTTTCAACACCAGGAGTTAAATGAAACTCCGGATGCCCGGGTGTAATGCTTCCCCACTGCCTGAAATTTTTAATTTGTTCCAGTGGTAGATTATAACCCGTTAAATGAAGTATGCTGTAAAGTAACATGCTGCCGTGTCCGGCTGATAAGATAAATCTATCGCGGTTATACCAATTTGGATTTACCGGATTGAAGTTCAAATGCCTGGTAAATATGGAATATGCAATTGGAGCACAACCCATAGGTAATCCTGGGTGTCCTGAATTAGCTTTCTGCACGGCATCAACAGAAAGAAATCTAATAGTATTAATACAAAGTTCTTCAATTGGATTTTGATTCTGGGACATTAGCCTTTCCGTATTATCAATAAATTTATCAGTGGTGTAAATATAATTATAACCAAACGTATACCCAATTGAAAAATAAGTTTGTAAAATTTTCAATAAGACGGCTCATTTTTTCACAAAGTTACTCCTTTCTTTCATCTTTTCGTTAAATAAAACATGCTTCAAATTAATTCACTTTATAAAAATGAGTCACATTTATTAGAAAATTTCTTTGTAATTGACCATAAAAAGACTTTTCCATCGTGGTTCAAGTTTTGACCTTTTGTACTGGAATAAAATTCAAAATTATTTTACAAACTATTAAAAGGAGTAAATATGAAATACTATGTTCATACGTTTTTTCTTTTTTTAATTCTATTCATTACGTTCTGCATTCCATCAATAACGGTTGCAGATACTCATTTTGTTTCTACATCAGGAGCAAATAGTCCACCTTACACAAGCTGGGCAGACGCTGCAAGTAACATTCAGGCTGCTGTGGATGTTTCTGTTGACGGTGATCTGATCCTTGTGAAAGATGGAACGTATCTTCTTTTATCTTCATTATCCATTACTAAATCTTTAACCGTTCGGAGCCAGAATGGCACTGCGGTTACAATTATCGATGGAAATCATTCCGTTTGTTGTGTATTTATGAATAACGCAGGAGCAATCCTGGATGGATTTACGATAACACATGGAATGAATTTAGGTGGTTATGGGGGTGGAGTACAATGCGATAATGGAATTATCCAGAATTGTATTATTGAGAACAATGCCTCCAGGGATGGTGGCGGAGTTGCTCTTGATGGTTCCGGTATGGTTATTAATTGTATTATCAGAAACAATACAGCAGATTGGGGTGGCGGAGTACGCTGCTTTAATGGAACAGTTCGGGGTTGTTTAATTACAGAAAATACAGCTACTCCTCACGGTGGTGGGGTAAATATTTGGAGTCGCGGAATTATTCAGAATTGTACGATAACGAATAACACAGCAACTGACGGCGCTGGAATTAGGCTTTGGAATAATGGTATAGTTGAAAACTCAATAATTTCTTTTAATACTGGTAGCAGCAACTATATTATCGATGAAGGACACGGAAACAGCCTTTCATACAGTTGTACAACTCCTGCATACACTGGAACAGGAACTGCCAACATAACTGCAGATCCATTATTTGTTGCGGCTGGTTCAAACGATTATCATTTATCAAGCTCTTCAACTCTTAAAAATGCTGGATTAAATGCTACGTGGATGAACACGGCAATTGATTTAGACGGGCACAGCAGAATTCTTGATGCAACAGTTGATATTGGAGCATATGAATATCAAAGTGTTGTGATAGGCGGACCTGTTCCAATAGCATCCTGGCCTGTTGGAAATCCAACAGAGTACACAAATCCACCAACATTGAGTTGGTACTTAGGAACTTCCGGTGCAGGTTTATCATATGAAATCCAATGTGTAGAAGCAAGTGAAACAATATGGCCTACTAATTATGCAACTTCATCAACAATGTCCTATACTTTTACTTCAGGGCTAACTGCTGGAGTTCAATATACTTGGAGAGTAAGATCTGTTCATGGTGCAGTAAAATCCAATTGGTCTGCTCAAGCATTTTTTACGATGGTAGCAAATACTGCCGGAGTACCAGTTGTTCCAATTGCATCGTGGCCTATTGGAAATCCAACACTGTACACTAACCCACCAACATTGAATTGGTACTTAGGAACCTCCGGTGCAGGTTTATCATATGAAATCCAATGTGTAGAAGCAAGTGAAACTGTATGGCCTACTAATTATGCAACTTCATCAACAATGTCTTATACCTTTACTTCAGGACTAACTGCTGGAGTTCAATATACATGGAGAGTAAGATCTGTTCTTGGTACAGTAAAATCTGACTGGTCAACTCAAGCATTTTTTACTATGGTGGCTGCAAATTCTCCTGTACAACCTATTCCTGGCAGTCCAACAAATTTTGTAACGGTAAATACTGCTTCACCAGAATTATTTTGGTACTTACCAACAGCTAGTTCTGATCAAGAATATGAATTAAGTTATTCTACTTCTTCAGATATGTCTGATGCTGTTTTAATTAATAACATTAATTCGTTGCAGTATAAGTTAGATAACTTGAATAGCGGCGAAACTTACTATTGGGTAGTTCAATCCAAAAAATCTGATGGTAGTACTTCAATTGCATCACAGCAGGGTGCGTTTAAAATTGAAAAAACAACAGACGTAAAGGAATCTAAAAAAATTATTATCCCTGATAAATTTAATCTGTTTCAAAACTATCCTAATCCTTTTAATCCGGAAACAAAAATTGGATTCAGTATAGCCGAAGCAGGGCGGTTTTCTATTAAGGTGTTTAACGTTCTTGGTGAGGAAGTTGCTGTTCTTGTGAACAGAGAATTCTTGCCGGGTACGTATGAAATAAACTTTAATGCGGGAAATTTAGTATCGGGAATATATTTTTATCAATTAAATGGAAGCCAAATAAATATCATTAAGAAAATGATATTAACTAAATAGTTGGTATTCTCAATTCAGTATAATTAATTTCGGAAATGCCATCGCAATTTTTTGTGGTGGCATTTTCCATTTTAATAAGCTCCGATTATTTTACTATCAACAACAGGTGTAACACAAATAAGCGGTTTTTCAGGAAGATTGAATTTTTGAAAAATCTCTTCGAACAATTCAAACTGCTTTCCATGACTTTCGAGTCGGGAAAATTTTCTATACTTCATAAAAAGTCCGAAACGATTTTGCGGCGCTTTAAAGTGTATTGCCTTTTCGAAATCTTGTTTTGCATTTCGTTTTAGAAAATCAATTTTATTTTCGTCATCCCCTTCCTGTTCGTACTCTTTCGCTCTAAATTCAACAACGGAACCATTCTCGATTACAAGATAAATATTCAAGATTGTTTCAATCAACTTTTATTTCCTTTCCTTTATTCTTTAATACAACGTATGAAAAGCAAAGCGCAACAACAAAACCAAGTTTGCACATTATACTTTCAATTAAATCTGTAAATGAAAACGAAATTATAACTCCAACGATAATTGGTACAGTTAAACATATATAGCCAGCAAGAATAATTTTACTCAATTTTAGTTTTTCTTTATCAACTCCATTAATAATCTTCCTGATTAAAAAAACAATCATAGTAAGTATTGGCAGATAATAAAAGAAACCGTAGGCATCACCAAATGGATAATTGTATGTTGCATAAAGTACTGTACATTTTGTAACAACAAACTGATCGATAACAAATGGATAAATGAGAATAAAAATTATTGCAGGAAGAAAAATTAGATAGATGAATTTTGATTGATAATTCCAGTAGCGCAATACTGTTAGCAAACTTAACGGTGGAAGAAAAGTAATATCTGCAAGTGCAATGTAGATAATAAAAGAAGAGTTGCAACCAGCAAAACAAATCAGAAATTCAAGTAGCTGATAAACAGCAAGTAAAATTACCAGCAGGATGGCAAGAATATTTACAACATTTTTTTTCCCAAATACAATCAAATTGATAACAAGAACTGTTTCAAGGCAAGCAATTAAAAGAGAAATTATACCGTCTAAATTTTGCACATAACCCCTTTTACAATTCCTCTCTTTTCTAAAGTTAATAGAAAGGAGAGGAATAATATTTTTAGATAATTAGGCTTTTGGTCCGATCATTTTTTCCGGTCTAACAACTTCATCAAATTTTTCTGAAGTTAGTAATCCAAGCTCAACTACCGCTTCTTTAAGTGTTTTATTTTCTTTATGAGCTTTCTTTGCAACCTTTGCTGCATTGTCATAACCAATGTGCGGATTTAATGCTGTAACAAGCATAAGCGAATTATTCAGATTCTTCTTTATGTTTTCCAGGTTAGCTTGAATACCAACAACACAATTATCTGTAAAACTTTCGCAAGTGTCTGCTAAAAGTCTGATTGATTGAAGTACATTAAAAATCATTACAGGCATATTAACATTCAATTCAAAATTACCAGTTGCACCAGCAATATTAATAGTTACATCGTTTCCAAATACCTGAGCGCAAACCATAACCATTGCTTCGGATTGAGTTGGATTAACTTTACCCGGCATAATGGAACTACCTGGTTCATTTTCAGGAAGATTGAGCTCACCAATTCCACAGCGAGGTCCGGAACCAAGCCAGCGAATATCATTTGCAATTTTCATTAACGAAGCTGCAATAGTTTTAAGAACACCGCTGCATTCAACTAATGCATCGTGCCCAGCCAATGCTTCAAACTTATTTCGAGCGGAATGAAATGGTTTACCGGTTAAATTAGAAATTTCTTTCGCTGCTCTTTCAGCAAACTCCGGATGTGTATTCAATCCAGTACCAACAGCAGTTCCACCAAGTGCCAATTCATACAACCGTGGCAGGCAGCAGCTTACTCTTTCTAATCCAATTTTTACCTGCTGCATATAACCGGAAAATTCCTGACCTAAGGTTAACGGAGTTGCATCCATCAAATGCGTTCTTCCAATTTTAATTATATCCTGAAATTCAACCGCTTTGGAAGCAAGCGCTTCATAAAGTTTATTCATCATAGGAATAAGTCTTCGGTGTATTTCTTCAACTGTGGCAACGCTCATTGCTGTTGGAAATGCATCATTAGTTGATTGTGCTTTGTTCACATCATCATTTGGATGAATTGGTTTTTTACTGCCAAGAACACCGCCGGCAATTTCTATTGCTCGATTTGAAATAACTTCATTAGTGTTCATGTTAGATTGAGTACCACTTCCTGTTTGCCAAACAACAAGCGGAAAATGATCATCAAGTTTTCCTTCAATCACTTCATCAGCAGCTTTAAGAATTAATTCTGCTTTCTCTTGTGGTAGCAATCCTAAATCCCTGTTTACAATTGCTGCAGCTTTTTTAACAATACCAAGCGCTCTTATCATTTCGCGCGGGAATCGTTCCCCTCCGATTTTAAAATTCATAAGTGATCTGGCAGTTTGAGCTCCATAGTATTTGTTTGATGGAACCTGAATTTGTCCCATACTATCGGTTTCAATTCTAAAATCCATTTTTTCCTCCTGGTGTTGAAGTCTTTTTTTCTTTGCTACAAGATAAAAACTTAAAACAAGAAATGGAAGAAGGAAATTGGGAAGCAGGACGGAAAATGGATGATGAATAATGCATAATGTATAATGTATAATTTATAATGGAGAAGAACGATGATAGAAAAATTTAAGCGAAGATGGGAATAAAAATATTAGCAAGTCTTGACTTTGATAAAATAATAGATTAAAATGCAAACGGGTACAACAGACTATTCCTTAAAATGACTAATTATTTAATTTTAATAGATTGAACGGATGGAATAGAAAAAAATATTCCATTCATAAATTGTTAATAAAGTAATAACAACTTAATGAAAAGTTACCGGGTAAAATAAATTAGCGCTTCCCTTGCGGCGGGGAGTTACAGACATAAAAATTTATTACATCAAAATTAACAAATGGTTTTAATAAACAGTAATTAAGAAAACACAAATTTTATTTTATTTGCTTCTTATATATTCTTGTTTATTAGGATTCCATTTTTAGTTTTTAGATAAATAGCTAAACTTATTAATAACCAGTGTTGGGATATTTATTTTACATTTTTAGTAATGCTATACTCTTTTTCAGTTATGATCTAAAAACATTTAGTAATGGAAGCGCAAATTTTAGTAGTCGATATTAAAAATATAGTTATGAGAAAAAATATTCAGTAATGAGACAGGCGAAACCAGTAATGAAACAGAAGATTCCAGTAATCAGATAATGAGATGTAGTTATTACATACAAAATTGTAGTAATGGCAGATTGATACGTAGTAATGGCAGAAACAAGTGTAGTAATTGATTAAATTAGTAGATAAATGCCCAATATTGATTAAAAATAAAGGAAATAGCATAAGGAAAAGTTAATTATTGTCCTTGTAAATAAATAAATATCTCATTTTTAAACAAAGGGAGTGGAAAATGAACAACTATCAAACAAACCTCTACCGGATGTTTTTAGCTGTGCAAAGTTATTTATTGGCACAAGCAGCAATAACATCAAAAATACCTGCATTTGGAAGAGCAATTACTAAACTGCAGAACAAAGTAAAGGAGATTGAAGATATTGACAGTGGTAAAATAAAAATATCTTCAGGAAAAACAGGCTCAAAAGCTGAACTGAAAAAAGAATTGGCGGAGCACTTATCCAAAGTTGCAAGCGCATTATTTACTTATGCTGATGAGAACAAGATTACAGAGCTTAAAGCACGAGTGGATTACAGCGATTGGGATTTGAAGAAAAAGAAAGATACGGAGCTTGTATCTGTTGCAACTGCAATCCACGCTGATGCTTTGCCTTTGATTAGTTCTCTTGCGGATTTTGGAATAATGCAGGATGAAATTGATCTGCTGGCTGACCTGACCGCTGACTTTAAAGATGCAATAGGTGAATCAGGGAGCACCAAGAGTAAAAAATCCGGCGCAACAAAAGCACTGATTGTTGCATTTAATGAAGCTAAGAAAATTTTAGAAAATGAAGCTGATAAACATGTAAACACCTTAAAGAAAGAGTATCCGAATTTTTATAATGAATATAAAACTGCAAGAGAGATATTAAATTACGGCGGCTCTCATCCGGTAGCAGAGGAAGAAAATAAAACAGATACACCGGCAGAAACAAAATAACGAGCTCAACCCCCTGCCCCTTCTACTGGTATAGGTGTAAAAGGGTTAAAACGAACTCAACCCCTGCCCTGTCTACTGGTATAGGTGTAAAAGGGTTAGAACAAACTCAACCCCTGCCCCTTCTCCCCGCAAGCGGGATCTTCGACTTTGTAAGAGAAGGGGAGCAAGGGGAAGAGTTGAGAAAAATCTATGAGCTTAAATAAAGAAAAAGAACTTAGAGAGATTGCTAAAGTAGTATGCCGGGACTTAAGAAAAAGAAGCACTGAAGCAGAAATAATGTTTTGGAATGTTGTACGCAACAGAAAATATTTAAACAGAAAATTTTACAGGCAGCATCCTATATTTTATGATGTAACTGGAAAAGAATCATTTTTTATTGCTGATTTTTTTTGCTTTGAAGAAAAACTAATAATTGAAGTGGATGGTGCAATACATAAATACCAATTAACTAAAGATGAAGAGAGAAAAACAATTCTTAACTTACTTGGGTTACAGGTAATCCGTTTTACTAATGATGAAATAGAAAATAACCTGAAGCAAGTTCTGGAAAAAGTAAAAAGCAGTTTTAATAAATGAACACAATCCCCTATTAAACGAACTCAACCCCTGCCCCTTCTCCCCGCAAGCGGGATCTTCGACTTTGTAAGAGAAGGGGAGCAAGGGGATGAGTTGAAAAATGTGAAGGATTGGGGATGATTGGTTCAGAAAAATTTGAAATTAAATTTTTATTGTTGATTTAGTTTTATTTTGTTTATTGAAATCTAAAGGAGATAAATAAAATGAAACAAAACGTACAACCATTATTACTTTGTTATACAGTTATATAAATAGTAAGCGTTAATATTTAATATGGGTTTTGTAGAGCAGTAAAATATATGTTAATTAAAGGAAAGGATATTTAAAACAACAATCCCGATTTTCATCGGGACTGCTGTAAATTTTTCACTACGGAATAATCCTTATTGTGATTTGCTTTCAATGTTCGTAAGAAACATAAATATATTTTTAAGAAAAAGCAAAGGAATTTTTTATGAAAACAATTCTTGGACTTGATTTGGGTACGAACTCTATTGGTTGGGCTTTGATAGAAAAAGCAGGAAACAATACTGAACAAGGTGGAAAAATACTTGGAATGGGTTCGAGAATAATACCTATGGGAACAGATAAACTAGATTACGAAAGAGGCATAGGGATAACAAAAAATGCAGATAGAAGAACTGCGCGAACAATTCGCAAAATGAATAAAAGATATAAACTAAGGCGAAATAAACTACTTTTTATTTTGAATGAATTAGGAATGTTACCAGACCAATTTCAATTTAAAAACGGAATACCAGAAGCTATAAGACTACAGTCATTAGAATTACTTCCAATAAAAAAGGGGACATTACAATTAGATTCCTTACAACATTATAGAATGCGAATTAAAGCTCTTGGTAAACTAATAAATGAAGAAGGAGAAAAAGAGAATAGCAAAATAAGTCTGAAAGATTTTGGAAAAATCCTATACCAATTTAACCAGCTTAGAGGTTATGCTGGTGGAAATAATGAAGAAGAAACTAAAAAGAAAAAAACAGATAAAGATGATGAGGAAGCCGATAAGAAGAAGTATGAAGTAATTACTCAAAAAGTACCTATACTGAAAGTTGAAAAATCTGATAGGTCTTTTAAAGTAAAAGGCGGTAAGAATAAAGGACAAGAATTGTTTTATTATGATGTTACAATTTTGTTGGACGACGAAGAAAAAGAAGGATCAACTATGCTTCAAAATTTAGAAGCTGGTAAAGAAGAAGAACTTGAAATAAGAATAAAGCAAACAAAAAAAGGAGAAAATATTATTTTTGCTTTGCCGCAAAAAACTAACTGGCGAAAACAAATGGAGGCAACAGAGGAAACTCTTAAAACAGAAAAATTATTTATTGGGCAATTATTATTAATAGATTTAAAACAAAATAAATGGACAAAAATCAGAAATAGAGTTGTACTAAGACATCAATATCAGAAAGAATTTGATGCTATTTGGGATGAACAAGCAAAGTATTATACAATACTTAATAATTGTCCAAAAGAAAAATTAGAAACAATTATTAATTATTTGTATCCAGGTACCAAGCAAAGTCAAATTGAGTTAAAAAGAGAAGGACTTGAAAAAGGACTTAAACATATTATACGCGATCAAGTGATTTATTATCAACGTCCATTAAAATCACAAACAGAGCTTATAAGCAAATGTAAATTTGAAAGGGATGAAAGAGTTTTACCAAACTCACACCCATTATTCCAAGAATTTAGATGTTGGGATCAAATAAATAGAATGTATATTACTTCAAAAGTGGAGGCTTTTGATAAGAAGAAAAATAAAAACATTTACAAATACTACGACAAGTATTTAACCAATGAACATAAAAATGAAATTTATACACGGCTTCAAAACTATAAGCAAGTTAGCTTTAAAGATGTGGCGAAAATAGTTGACTTAAAGGATGACAAAACAAAATATCTCAATGGCTTAAATCCAAAAGCAAAATTAAAAGGATGTGATACGTTGCTTTCTATAAGAAAAATTTTAGGAAAACAATATGACGTAATAATAGCCAAAGACAACAAAATAATTGAAACGATCTGGGATGCGATATTCAATAACACCGGCAATGAATATGATGAAAAAAGTCCAAAGGTATCAGCATTAATAAATGTTCTGCAAAATGTTATTGATAAAACAATTGCCACAGAATTAGCTTTTAAATTAGCACAAAGCATTAATTACCCTAGAAAGTATTCTAATTTATCAGCCAAAGCAATTAACAACATTTTGCCTTTAATGATTTGTAACCCAGCCAATAATAGTAACACAATAAGAGAAAAATTTGAGAAGATTAAGCATATCATTGATACCGGAGAAATTAATGATGACGATAATATTGAGTCATATATGATTGATTATATCAATAACAATCCAAACATCTTGGAAACTGGAGGAATGATGTATGCCTTTGCTTCCTCGTTAATCTATGGCAAACATACTGTTGATAATGTAAAAACAACTATTACTAATTATCACCAAATTCAATATAATCCAGATAGAAATTTAAGGAACCCGGTTGTTGAACAAATTTCCAACGAAACAATGCAAGTTATAAAAGCATTGTGGAAACAATATAATATCAATACACAAGAGTTAGAGATCCGGGTTGAATTAGCAAGAGAATTAAAAAATAGTGCTGTGGAAAGAGAAAAAATATATAAAGGACAGTTAAATAATCAGAAACAAAATATTTGGATTAAATCACGATTACAAGAGCATAAAATCCCAATTACAGAAGACAATATTTTAAAGTACAAGCTTTACGAACAACAAAAATATATGTCGCCATATTCCGGAGACACTCTAGAGGTATCGTTGTTTGATGAATATGAAATTGATCACATAATACCAAAGACCAGATTATTTGATGATTCCATTTCAAATAAAGTATTGGTTGAAGGTTTTTTAAATAAAGAAAAAAGCAATAGAACAGCTTGGGAATATATTACGCAGCAAACAACCAAATATAAGCTCTGCCCTATTGATGCTTATCTGATAAATGTAAACGATAATTATTTTGGGAAAAAGAAAAGAAACTTATTGCTCGAAAAAATCCCCAATAATTTGGTTGAACGGCAAATAAAGGAGACTCAGTACATTTCTGTAGCAGTAAAGAACGAGTTAGCAAAAATTGTGGGAAGCAATAATGTAAAATCAACAACTGGAGAAGTTACAAGTTTTTTAAGAAGCCGTTGGGGTTTGAAGAAACTATTTATGGAATTGACAGAAGAACGGTTTAAACAAATGGAGCTATGGGATCCATCTAAGCAATGGGTAAAAAAATATTATGATAAAGAAAACGAAAAAAATATTTACGAAATTGAACATTGGAGTAAAAGGTATGACCATCGCCACCATGCAATTGATGCATTAGTTGTTGCTTTGACAGAGCAAAGTCATATTCAGCGCCTTAATAATTTGAATAAGGAATTACAAGATTGGCTTACCAACCACAAAGAGGAAATAAAATTAGAAGTGAAAGAAGGTGAAAGTATTATTGAAGCATTCTTCAATCTGGAAGAAAAACGAAGGATTGAAATCCAAGAAAGCATTGAAAGTTTTAGAAAATTCAATGTGCCTTTTGATGATCTGATAAAACAGGCAAAAGAAAAATTGGAAACAATTATCGTTTCACACAAACCAAAAGATAATTTATTAATTCAATTCAGTGAAAAAACCAAAAAGAAAGAATTGAAAATAAGAGGGGCTTTACATGAAGCTACATTATACGGTAAGCACAACGGACAAGACACAAAAACTGTAAGTATTTCAAATTTATCAGCAAAGGATATTGACAAAATAGTTGATAAATATGTTTTAAGAAAAGAAATCGAAGCACACAGAAATAGAAAAAATGAAAATGGAAAAACTATTTATGAGTCTATGAAAGAAGCTTTTACTGGTGAAGGATTAAAAACTTTTAATGATGAGCGAGTAGCAAATAAAAAACCTCCAGTATATAAAATAAAAATTTACTATAACACCAAAGAACTAAAAGAAAGTTCATTACAAAGACTTTATGAAGACAATGATAAATTAAGTGTAAAAACTGGTGGTAACTATTTATTCCTCGTTATGGGGAAAAACGGAAAGAGAGGAGTTGAAAGAGACTTTGATATTGTTTCTTTGTTTGATGCGGCACAAATTGCAAAAGACGAATGGAAAAATAAAAACCAAAATTTTAAAGAAGTTATTTATGAATATTATTTAAAGAAAAACAACGCCGACAAAGTTCTTTTCACATTACAACAAAATGAACTTGTTTATTTACCTTCAGACATCGATGATCCAGTCTTAGGTTGCTCAACAAATGAAGAGTTTGAAAGATGGGTATCTGAAAAAGAAAATAAAATTAGTTTTGCTAAAAACATTTATAAGGTTGTAAAATTTACAGGGAAAGATTGTTCCTTTATACCACACACATATGCCAACACAATAAGCATTGCAAAGGTTTTAACAGATGACCAAAAAGCAGAGCTTAAAAGAAAGTATGGTGAGAAGAAGATTCCAAAGAGAGAGCTAAACTTTGAAGAATTTGGCTCTTTTGGAACAAGCGCTAAAACTGAAGTCAATGAAGATTTCGTGAAAATTTTATTGGATGATAATCACAAAAAAGAACCAAGAAAAATTCAGGAAACTTGTATAAAATTATACACAGATTGGTTGGGTAATATAAAATTAGCAAATTAGCCAAACCGCTCCAATCCTACCCTTTAATTAAAGTGTATGGATTATAATAACAAAAGGAAAGGAAAATGATTAAACGGACATTATACTTCGGCAATCCGGCTTATCTAAGCAGAAAGGATGAGCAACTTGTAATAAAATTACCTGAAGAAAAGAAAGTTGAGTCGGAAGAAAATAATGATAATGATGAACAAGAGAAAAATGAGAAATATAAAGAGAGGTTGGTTCAAAATACTGTACCCATAGAGGATATTGGAATTGTAATTCTTGATAATCAACAGACAACACTTACACAAGGACTTATTGCCGGACTACTTGAAAATAATGCTGCCTTAATTACCTGCGATAACACTCATCATCCAACCGGAATGCTGCTGACGTTATCAGGAAATAATTTACAAAGTGAAAAGTTTCAGGAGCAGATAGAATCATCAATACCTTTAAGAAAACAATTATGGCAGCAGACCATTACTGCTAAAATAATAAACCAGGCTTCATTATTAAAAAGAAAAAAGGTTCCAGTAAACAATATGTTATTATGGGCAAAGAAGGTACGCTCTGGTGATCCAGATAATTATGAAGGCAGGGCTGCCGCTTATTACTGGGGTAATTTGTTTCCAAAAGAATTAGAATTTAAACGGGATAGATACGGAATGCCGCCGAATAACCTGCTTAATTACGGCTACGCAATTTTAAGGGCTATTATTGCACGTTCATTAGTTGCATCAGGATTATTGCCTACACTTGGCATTCATCATCATAACAAATATAATTCTTATTGTCTTGCAGATGATATAATGGAACCGTTCAGACCTTTTGTTGATGAAATTGTTTGTGCTTTGGTTGAGAACGGAGAGGATTTTTATGAGCTTACTCCTTCTATAAAAAAGCAGCTATTGGAAATTGCCACAAAAGAAATAATTATAAACGGTGAGAAAAGTCCTCTGATGGTTGGAGCTCAACGCACAACATCATCTCTTTCTAAATGTTATGCCGGTGAGCTTAGAAAAATATATTACCCGGAACTTAAATAAATGTACTAAGCTGTTAAAACAGTTAAAGAGCATTCTTATTTTTCCGTTAACGCCTCGATTAATCGAGGTGTTAAAAGAACAAATTAATTAATAGCAAACCGTTTTAACGGTTTAATGTAAGGAGTTAGTTATGTCATTACACTCTTATTCAAAATGCTGGCTTCATTTAATATGGGGAACATTAAACAGAGAAAAGTTTTTACTTACAAGCGAAATAAGAAAGAAAGTATCAGGATATTTAAATGAATATTGTTCCTTGAAAAATATTTATATTAAAAAGAACTATGTTAATAGCGAACATGTACATGCATTAATTAACCTTCCGACAAATCTTTCCATAGAAGAAGTATTGCATTTAATTAAAGGTAGTTCGTCTCATTGGATTAATGAGAACGGATTAATAAAATCAAAATTCTTTTGGAGCCGTGGTTATGCAGCATTATCAGTATCGGAATCGAACGTAGAAAAAACAACAAAATATATTATGAATCAGGCAGTGCATCATAAACTTAAGACTTATACAGAAGAATACGAATCATTCATAAAAGCTTACGGGCTTGAATATTTTAAAGAAGAAAAAAAATAAACTGTTAAAACAGTTAATGCATTAATATGGCTTGTTCTTAACACCTCGATTAATCGAAGTGTTAATGTAATAGATAGATTGACTATCAACCGTTTTGACGGTTTTACAATAAGTATGCGATTTAACGAATATAGAATAATGTGGGTATTAGTTTTTTACGATCTGCCGACCGAAACTAAACAGGAAAGAAAAGCCTTTACGCATTTTAGAAAAGAAATTATGCGGGATGGTTTTACAATGTTCCAGTTTTCAATTTATATAAGGCATTGTTCCAGCCGCGAAAATATGAAGGTACATGTTAAACGTATAAAAAGCCTTTTACCGGAAAAAGGGCATGTTGGCATATTAAGCATAACCGATAAACAATTTGGAATGATGGAAATTTTTTATGGTAAAAATAAAGGGGGTGGATTTATAGAACCTCATCAGCTTGAACTTTTTTAATCCCTTCCTTTCCTCCCTTTATTAAAGGGGAGGATTAAGGAGGGGTTTAAAACAACTAATAGATTTTTTCAATCCTATTTGGATTATTAAGTTCTTTGAAAATAACAATATAACCAAGGGTATGTTGTTTTAAATATCTTCAAAGAACAATTTGAAAGCAAATCACAACTGCCTCGCTCCATATCGCCGCCATCAAATCGTTGTTTTAAATATCTTCAAAGAACAATTTGAAAGCAAATCACAACTTAGAACAGGATCTGATTACTGGATATTTGGTTGTTTTAAATATCTTCAAAGAACAATTTGAAAGCAAATCACAACTTCTTTCTCGTTTTTCAGACACTCATAACAGTTGTTTTAAATATCTTCAAAGAACAATTTGAAAGCAAATCACAACCAAACGCAAGCTATCTTTTTCATTAAATAAGTTGTTTTAAATATCTTCAAAGAACAATTTGAAAGCAAATCACAACTTCGATGCCAGTGTCCCAACTTGCTCCAGAGTTGTTTTAAATATCTTCAAAGAACAATTTGAAAGCAAATCACAACATCTGTATTCGTATCATTACCAGTTCCATCGTTGTTTTAAATATCTTCAAAGAACAATTTGAAAGCAAATCACAACTACCAATGCGGTAAACTGCCATCCGACTCTGTTGTTTTAAATATCTTCAAAGAACAATTTGAAAGCAAATCACAACAATTGCAGAGACTGAAAGCGTAAAGCCCGCGTTGTTTTAAATATCTTCAAAGAACAATTTGAAAGCAAATCACAACATTGCCCGGCGTATGCTTCCACAGTTAGAAGTTGTTTTAAATATCTTCAAAGAACAATTTGAAAGCAAATCACAACGCAGATAAACCTAACGCAGAAATAGTTTATGTTGTTTTAAATATCTTCAAAGAACAATTTGAAAGCAAATCACAACATCAACAAAGGAAGGTTTATCTACTTTTTTGTTGTTTTAAATATCTTCAAAGAACAATTTGAAAGCAAATCACAACCATATTACTAACTTGAATCTTTTTAGTGGAGTTGTTTTATATATCTTCTAAGAACAATTTGAAAGCAAATCACAACGTGTATTGTAAGTTGCTTTAACGCCAGAAAGTTGTTTTAAATATCTTCAAAGAACAATTTGAAAGCAAATCACAACAGAAGTTAATAAGAGGTTATCTATGAAATCGTTGTTTTAAATATCTTCAAAGAACAATTTGAAAGCAAATCACAACAATTATTGATGACTAAAGAAGAACGTGAAGGTTGTTTTAAATATCTTCAAAGAACAATTTGAAAGCAAATCACAACCCGGTACTCTTTTAATCTTTCTTTTGCTTCGTTGTTTTAAATATCTTCAAAGAACAATTTGAAAGCAAATCACAACAGCTACACTGTAAGACTCGTCAATCTCATCGTTGTTTTAAATATCTTCAAAGAACAATTTGAAAGCAAATCACAACTTATTACGGTACTTTGTTGCTGTTGCTTGTGTTGTTTTAAATATCTTCAAAGAACAATTTGAAAGCAAATCACAACATCAGTATGTACAAGCAAAGAAATCCCATTGTTGTTTTAAATATCTTCAAAGAACAATTTGAAAGCAAATCACAACCTAATGCTCCGGTTCCATCGTGTTCTTCCAGTTGTTTTAAATATCTTCAAAGAACAATTTGAAAGCAAATCACAACTTACGATCAATTGATTGACACTCTTCCGTTGTTGTTTTAAATATCTTCAAAGAACAATTTGAAAGCAAATCACAACATGGTTGCTTATGCGCAGAGCGGTGAATCTGTTGTTTTAAATATCTTCAAAGAACAATTTGAAAGCAAATCACAACAGAATCTATAATTTCAACACTGCTATCATCGTTGTTTTAAATATCTTCAAAGAACAATTTGAAAGCAAATCACAACTGGTGAGGAAGTATTTGATTCAACTAATTGTTGTTTTAAATATCTTCAAAGAACAATTTGAAAGCAAATCACAACGACGCAAACGATATAACTCTGCCTAACAATGTTGTTTTAAATATCTTCAAAGAACAATTTGAAAGCAAATCACAACATTGAAAGTGCAAGGTTGATAATCATAATGTTGTTTTAAATATCTTCAAAGAACAATTTGAAAGCAAATCACAACGAAAACACAATTGCGCGGAGCAGCGGCAGGTTGTTTTAAATATCTTCAAAGAACAATTTGAAAGCAAATCACAACATATTTATAAAATAGCGCAATAAAAATTTAGTTGTTTTAAATATCTTCAAAGAACAATTTGAAAGCAAATCACAACAATATATATCTGATGCAAACGATATAACCGTTGTTTTAAATATCTTCAAAGAACAATTTGAAAGCAAATCACAACTAAAATATCGGCTTAATGTTATGCTATTAGTTGTTTTAAATATCTTCAAAGAACAATTTGAAAGCAAATCACAACGCTTCAATAGTTTTGTCTGATAAAGCGATGGTTGTTTTAAATATCTTCAAAGAACAATTTGAAAGCAAATCACAACATATCTAGAACAATCTTTGTAAGAGTATAAGTTGTTTTAAATATCTTCAAAGAACAATTTGAAAGCAAATCACAACAATACTGAGTAACCAAATCCGATAGGATTTGTTGTTTTAAATATCTTCAAAGAACAATTTGAAAGCAAATCACAACGCATTGAGCAAACAATGCAGCCAGTATTTGGTTGTTTTAAATATCTTCAAAGAACAATTTGAAAGCAAATCACAACAGTTTTCATCTTTTTGCGCTTTAGTTTCCAGTTGTTTTAAATATCTTCAAAGAACAATTTGAAAGCAAATCACAACAATCAACAGGTTTATTTGCATTTGGATATTGTTGTTTTAAATATCTTCAAAGAACAATTTGAAAGCAAATCACAACTACCATCTTGAACCTTTGTCGACAAAATCAGTTGTTTTAAATATCTTCAAAGAACAATTTGAAAGCAAATCACAACTAAAGGTATTACGTTGGTATTACCATCGTAGTTGTTTTAAATATCTTCAAAGAACAATTTGAAAGCAAATCACAACACAGCATCTCGAATATCAATAGTTATTCTGGTTGTTTTAAATATCTTCAAAGAACAATTTGAAAGCAAATCACAACACAATTGCTGGATGGGTAACAATAATGTTCGTTGTTTTAAATATCTTCAAAGAACAATTTGAAAGCAAATCACAACGCGCTTGCATAGCGGTATGAATTGCCATCGGTTGTTTTAAATATCTTCAAAGAACAATTTGAAAGCAAATCACAACAACCTCAGAGGTATCTAATGTTAACCCTGCGTTGTTTTAAATATCTTCAAAGAACAATTTGAAAGCAAATCACAACTGCGCATGGACTATTGGTGCATATGTAAGAGTTGTTTTAAATATCTTCAAAGAACAATTTGAAAGCAAATCACAACAAGTTTGGTAAAACAATAATCGCGGTTAAAGTTGTTTTAAATATCTTCAAAGAACAATTTGAAAGCAAATCACAACAAATTGATTCATTCGAGCAGGTAGATAAAGGTTGTTTTAAATATCTTCAAAGAACAATTTGAAAGCAAATCACAACTCAAACGTCATTCTTTAATTGGTCCAATAAGTTGTTTTAAATATCTTCAAAGAACAATTTGAAAGCAAATCACAACGTAATCAGCCATCGTCCGTTTTTACATAAGTTGTTTTAAATATCTTCAAAGAACAATTTGAAAGCAAATCACAACTAAATTGGCCGCAGGTTATGCAGTAGTTAGTTGTTTTAAATATCTTCAAAGAACAATTTGAAAGCAAATCACAACTTACCTGTTTAAAGCCCAGCTTCGCCATTGTTGTTTTAAATATCTTCAAAGAACAATTTGAAAGCAAATCACAACTTGTTTATATAAATTAACACAATTGTAATAGTTGTTTTAAATATCTTCAAAGAACAATTTGAAAGCAAATCACAACTGCTTGGCGGGCATTTATAGACATATTTGTGTTGTTTTAAATATCTTCAAAGAACAATTTGAAAGCAAATCACAACAACGTTATAACGGCGGCTGGACAAAAAGTAGTTGTTTTAAATATCTTCAAAGAACAATTTGAAAGCAAATCACAACAGCGCCATCCTGTAAATTGTATGATCACTTGTTGTTTTAAATATCTTCAAAGAACAATTTGAAAGCAAATCACAACTATCGTCAACACTTACATACAGATCTGTTGGTTGTTTTAAATATCTTCAAAGAACAATTTGAAAGCAAACCACAACTTTGTCAAACTGCTAAAGAACGCTTTTCCGTTGTTTTAAATATCTTCAAAGAACAAATTGAAATCAAACCACAACGGTATGAACGTTGTATTGTCATATAAATATGTTGTTTTAAATATCTTCAAAGAACAAATTGAAAGCAAATCACAACTTCTTCATCAGTTTGATATTTGAAAGCGTGTTGTTTTAAATATCTTCAAAGAACAAATTGAAAGCAAAAATAATCATTAATTTTATTAAACAAAACTGTCCTTGAAATAACATAAAACCATACAAATTCAGTGGCACTTATTTTTCTATTTTAAAATCAGCCTAACAATATCCTGGTAATTAAAATCCAGTTTTCAAACAATGATGAAATCTTTTTATATAGATTTCATCTTTATAAAACAAAAGTTAATTACACTAAATATTAAGGAATATTGAAAGCATTAAAATAAGGTTATACCCTAATTTATTATTTGGAATAATAAGGGTATAACCTTAGATTTGTATTGTAAAATTAAGGGTATAACCTAATGAAAGACTTAAATAAAAAATTAATGATTGAACAATTAGATAGAAAGTTCGAAAAACTGGCTGTATTGAAAGATTTGGAAATTTCGCCTAAGGGTTGGATAAATGCTATTCGAACCGGATTAAATATGTCCCTGGTTCAACTTGCTAAACGGCTTAAAATAACTTCTGTTTCGGTTAAAGAGATTGAACAACGCGAAATAGACAAAGGTATTTCACTTAAAAAATTAACGGAAGTAGCTGAGGTGCTCAATTGCCATTTTGTTTATGCATTTATTCCTAAAGATGGATCATTGACAAAGATGATTGAAAAACGTGCGTTTGAAGTTGCTAAAGAAATTGTTCTTAGAACTTCGCACACAATGAAGCTTGAAGACCAGGAAAATTCTGAAGAGAGAATTATAAAAGCTATTGCAGACAGAGCAGAAAAAATTAAAAACGAAATGCCGAAGTATTTATGGGATTAGACTTCGATTATTCTGAAGGACAAACTCCTCTTGATGAAGATGAGAAGGAAGGATTACTAATTCCTACAGTAACTACCCGTGGTGAACTGGATGAGTTTGAACAGCTTGGGGTTGAAAAAGCAAATGAATGGCTATTAGCCAGAAAGTTAAGTGTCAATAAAATCCTTACAGAAGAATTTGTGAAAGATTTACACAAAAGAATGTTCAGCGATATATGGGAATGGGCTGGTGAATTCAGAAAGACAAATAAGAATATTGGTGTTGATAAAATTATGATTGGGATAGAATTAAAAAATATTCTTGATGATTGTAACTGCTGGATTGAAAATAAAGTTTTGCCCGAAGATGAAATTGCTGTGCGATTAAGTCATCGTATGGTATCAATTCATCCATTTGCAAACGGCAATGGGAGGCATTCTCGTTTAATGGCAGATGTGTTAATTAATAAAGGATTCGGCAAATCATATTTTACATGGGGCAGTCAAAGTCTTACAAAAGAAAGTGAAGCACGAAGCGCATACATAAAAGCACTTAGAGAGGCAGATAATCTGGATTATAAATCCTTAATTAAATTTGCGCGTTCATAAAATATACTTATAGAAAAAGTAAATGAATTAATGCGTTTGAGTAATGTCCCTGAAGAAAAGCTAACCAAAGAAAATAAATAGTAAAATGAAAAAGCAATCGATTATAATTTCTGTTGCTGCAGTTCGCTAATAATGCAATTTATCCATACGCTAAAAAAGTGCATGTAATTAAAATCTTCCCAAACAAAACTGTCCGTAAACTGTCCGTGAAATTGCATATAACCATACAAATTCAGTGCAGTAATATTTTAAATACAGCTTAAAATCGCAATATTCTACTCTTTAAATCTGAATTGCATTCAAGAGGTCAGGGATTAATTAAAAGGTACTTCTTTTAACCTCAAAACTCTTTGCGTACTTTGCGATTCCTCTGCGTGCTTTGCGTTTAAACTCCATTCGAAATATTGTTTAACAAAGATATTAGAGAGAACTTCCTGGAATCTATTTTCAGCTCTTGTTGCTGACTCTAATTTTAAATTAATGGTTTCGGTCATTCAAAAGGAAAAATTGAAGAAACAGTATATCAAACCATATAATCCATACGAGCTTTCATTAAAATTTATTTTGGAAAGATTAGTTATTCTGCTAAGAGCTGCGAAACAGGAAAAAGTCCGTATTATAGCAGAGTCACGTGGTGAAAAAGAAGATAACGAACTAAAACTAAGTTTTTATGAGATTATTCAGAAGGGAACTGAAAGGATTCCAAAAACAGAATTTCAATCAAGAAAATTTATACTTTCTTTTCTCCCTAAATCAATGAATATAATAGGAACTCAAATAGCCGATTTATGTGGCTATCCAATAGGCCGTTATATTTTGAACCCACATAAAGAGAATAAAGCATATGAAGTGATTAAGCGAAAAATTATGGAAAAGTTAAATGGATGGAACTGTTTCAAAGTTTTCCCGTAAAAAGCAAAAGGCTCCGAAATTCATCAGAGCCCTTCACCGACCGGGAATTCCCAGTCCCTTTTAAACTTGAGTGTAATATATATTTATTATCTAAACAAAACAATAAAAAGTTTAGTTATTGTGATTTATAAAATTGGAAATAGTAATATTTTGGATTTACCTAAAGTAGGTTTTCTTTGCTCCCGTAAAATTCCAGTTGATATAATTCTTAAAACTTACGATTGGGCAATAGAACAAAGAGAGAAAGGTATATGTGTAATATCAGGATTCCATTCAAAGATAGAAAAAGATGTTTTTCATTTCTCCTGTTTTCCGCACTTTTTTTAAACAAGCGAAAAAGTTTAGTATTTGATACAGAAACAAAAGAATATTACCTATCTTGGGTGTCCCAAAATTAAAAATGGCTATGTTCGTAAGAAAAAAGAAAAATAAAAGCGGAACTA
>JAPLFH010000053.1 GCA_026390815.1 Ignavibacteriales bacterium
TCACCTCCATTGATATATAATTCTCCGTTGCTAATAAGAGAAGATCCATTTAGAAAAAGAAAATAAGAAGGTGGATCTATTGTTAAATCATTTCCGGCAACAATTAAATTTTCTTCAACTAAATAATGACCTTGTAAATAAGTGCTGGTAATACTTCCTCCTATTACCTCCATATTTTCAAAGAAACAATTAGTATAAAGAAAATTGCCTTGGTAGGGTGAACAATCTTTACAAATTATTCCACAATACGCATTCTTGAAATGAGCAGCATAAACATAAAAGAATGAACCGGGATATAGCCTTATTCCATTTATTTTTTGTTCAGAAATAAATGGTGACTGAAAATCAAAAATGACCTTGTTTGGGTTCCATGTTGTTGTTGATGTTAACTGTCCGTAAACATTCAGGACAGAATTATTCAGTAAATTCAACTTTGCAATGGGATTTGTTGTATTGGTAATTATTGTAAGTGTTACTCCGCTTGGAATATTAATATCATTGTAAGCAATAATATTTCCGCAAATGCTTGTACTTGTCGTTATATTCGCAGAGAGATAATTTATAAAACTATAATCTGATTGAATCGATTCTTTGTTTGTATTATCTACAGCAGTTATTTTATAAAATACTTTATAAGCCTGATCCCCAATAAACGTTGTATCTGTATAGGTTGTTGTAGTCCCAGCAACGGTTGCCAAATATTGATATGTACTGGGAACACCCCCGGTCGTTTTTGCCCTGTAGATTTTATAACTAGCTAAATCTGTTTCTGTATTGCCAGCCCAAGTTAATACTGTTTGGTTTGAGGAATTATATGATGCAAAAAAATCTTGTGGTTTTGATGGTGGTAATGCTAGTGCAGAAGCATCTGTAGAGTACACCTTTACATTATACATACCTGCATTATTACTTATAAGTTCCAGGGAAATGTTTGAAGTACCACCAGCATAGGAACTTGGATTACTCCATGGGGTAAATAGTTGATTATAAGCTAAATTAAAAGCATCTGTACCATCTCCAAAGACATCTCTATTTAGAATATAGTTACTTGTTGGTGGGCTAGATATATTCGGATTAATATTCTCATGCCATTTATCCCACCACTGACCGTTCCAATAAATATTTAGCACATTTCTATCACTTTTCCCTGTGTTTCTATTTACCGCAGTTCTTTTGGCTAACGGCATAGTAGCTGGCCAGCCAGAAGGCATACTAATAGTTCCATCTAAAGCCCAATCCCAAGAACCATCTGCAGTTTTTATATCGACGGATGGGACCCAGTTATTGCCGTTTGTAATAAGCCAGATATAAATTCCGCTGCCAACAGTAGTAAAATTATAATTACCTTCGAATTCGCCACCTTTATTTATTTGGTCATACTTACTTAATCTTTGATGATTTTCTATAACAAAGAAAGTTGATGAAGTAGGGTTATTAAATGGAATAGGTATTTTTATTACATCACCGGTTTCAACAAAATCGCCTATAGTTATTTCTTGACCATCTGTTGTTGGAACAATATAATTAGTATATCTTAACCATTCTCTTTCCCAACCACTCATCATATAGGTACTCCCATAATAACTTGGCATTTCGTTAGATTGCGTTCCTGCCATTAAACCCCCCTGAATGGTATGATTTACTCCAAAGAGATAGTGCCCAAATTCGTGAGCAATATGAGTTATATAATCAAACTTTGGTGAAAATTTATTAACTGATGTTATTCCTCCTCTTTCTTTTGATGGATAATAACCACCTTTAATTACTTTTCCATCATGCGTTGTAAAATCACTTGCTAAATTTAGTGTTGATATCCCACCCGAAAGCCCGAGAGTCGAATGTTTACGCCTATATATAATTATAAGCATGTCTAAATAACCGTCTCCACTCCCTTCAGAAAATATATAGCTGCTTCCTGTTAAATCCCAGTTATCATATCTTGAAAAATCTGTTATATTTATATTTAATTCGGTAATAACATCCAGATTTGCCTCCCCATAACTCTTATCACTGGTTATATGAACTAGGTTTGGATATATATCTCCAATGAAATCAAAACTTCCGTGAGATGCCTCATCGAAAAAATCTGATAGGGTCTCGTCACTATATGTAGAAAGAACAGTATTATCTATAAAACTATTTGCCCATGTTGGTAATTGGTTTAAAGGCCAAACGGGATTTGGTTCAACATCAGAATCAAACTGCGCAAATGCAATCAAAACTCTAAAATATTCACCCGCACTGTTTTTTGCAGGTTTATATGCCCCGCTGCTTCCTGCTAAAGCCATAGTTCTTGATAATGTTGATTCATTATTATCAATCATATCACAGCTAGGAGTTTGATAATTTTGACTAAAAATATTTTGAAAATTAATAAGAAGTGCTACAATTAGTAAACATATGAATTTCATTTTTCCCTCCGAAAAATAGTTTTTGTGTATTTATTTTATATTAGCACCTATGACGCTTATTTTATTAGGATCATTTTTCTTGTAATTCTGTTTTTATCCGTAATAAGTGTATAAAAATATAACCCTGAAGATAGTTTGCCTGCATCAAATACTACTTTATGTTTCCCGTTAACTTGATTTTCATTTACAATCTCACTCACTTTTTCGCCTATCGAATTATATATTATAAGTTTTACAAAAGAATAATCTGGTAAGTAATATTCTATATTTGTAACCGGGTTGAATGGATTGGGGTAGTTTTGTAATAAATATATTTCAGCAGGAAGATTGTTTTTATTTTCAACTGATGTAAATGTAGTATCACCATAAACAACACCATCAATAACACAACCCCATAAGTAATCCATAAATTCTTCAAAAGATCCTCGAATCATACCGAATTCTTTTGTCCATAACTCCGAACTCTGTATAAAGTTATTAGTATCTTTTTTACCTATATGGAATACAATTACATTTGTACCAAAAACATTAGCAGTGAATGTATCTATAACAGTGCTTATATAATAGACATCACCATTTATTATTTGCCCCCAGGAATCACCATACTTAATATTTGTTTTAAAATATCTAAAAAGTGAATCAGGATATTCATAAGAATTTGGATAATAGTATGCGTAAAAACTATCCTTAGTAACGGTATAAAGCTGTCCTGTTTCGTCCAATATAGATTGATTGGTTATTTTATAAGGAAGAGGTTTGTAATTCAATTCAACTCGAAAATATTTTTTACCATTTATTTCAGTTAAACTATCGATTACAGTATAGCGAACGGACTCATCTGGATCTGGCGATCCAAAACTTGCACCTCTATAGGTCCAGGAGTTCCCTACTTTTAATGGCGCAACATGAGTTACTAACTGAGCAACTAATGCTATGGGAAATAAAAATATTAAACTAGTAAGAAATATTATTTTCATTTTCATTGCTCTTTTATTAAGCATTCATAATGTGCTATTTAATTAAATTCATTTTTTATGTAATTCTGTTTTTATCCGTAATTAGTGCATAAAAATATAACCCTGAAGATAGTTCGCTGGCATCAAATACTACTTTATGTTTCCCGTTAAATTGATTTTCATTTACAATCTCACTCACTTTTTCACCTATGGAATTATATATTACAAGTTTTACAAAAGAATAATCTGGTAAGTAACATTCTATATTTGTAACCGGGTTGAATGGATTAGGGTATGCTAATATTTCATGGTCATTATAACTATTTTGTTTATGATTATCTTTAATAGCTGTAATAATATCATATCTATTATTGTTTATTATGGCTCCTGCAAGGTACCAGTTCGGCGCTAATTCTGCTAATTCTTCAAGCAATCCCACACCTCTTGCAATCCAGATAGAACCCCAACCTGTTATTGTATTCCATTGTGTGTCAATAATGCCCTCATTCCAAAAATCGCCAATTACTACATTTGTAAATAATTTTGTCTGAATTGGAATAGAAAATAGAGGATAATATTGGTATAAAGTTTCTTGGACACCTGAAAAATAGTTTTCATTTTGACTGTCAAATAAACAATATAAATCCCAAAACGAAGAATCCTTAGCGCCAAAATCATAGAATAGTTCTTCATAATCATTAGTATCGCAATACCAGATGTATTGATAAACATATCGATTATTTTCCACACGTTGAAATATGGTATCTCTATCCCAAATATATCTCTTATGCGATCTGACAACAGCAAAATAGTTTTTATTATTAGCCATTGTAGTATCATAAACTACCCATCTATACTTTGTTTCTAACGCATTAGTATAAAAATCATATCCTTGGTATTCCCAAAAATCACCTACTTGCAAAGGATAACATATTGCGGTATCCAATTGGCTAAAAATTGAATTAAAGTTTGCTGTGAAAATAAAAAGGATCAAATATTTTTTCAATGTTTACCTCTCAATACTTGTGTCACTACAGTCGGTTATTAATAGTTTTTTTTATATAAAATTTAAAATACTGATTTCATTCGCAATATTTTACAAACGAGATAAAATCTACTATTAATACTGATACCCGGAATTACAATGTTATAGGAAAAATTTCTGAAAATATTTTTTTCTAACTCTGTTATTGAACTTCAAAAATTTGCAGTTTATTTTACTACCATTTTACTTAAGAATTTTAAAACGTAGAGTATTGCTTTTCGTATATTATCAACAGATAATTACTAAAATAAAATGTTGTTGCAGGATATAATATATTACTCACGGTTTAATTAATCCGTTAGTTTATGAGCAAATAATTACGGTGCAACAATTTTTAACATATCCGACTGCTGCCCGACCTGCTGATCATCGCAAAGATAGTATGCATAATACTGCCTTTCTTCAGGTAATGCAGCATTTAGTTTTGCCCTATTGTCTTCATACGGTGATGAAGTATCAACCGCAAGAAAAGTAAAATCAGGTTCGCTTCCTCTTTTTGAATAGATCTTTACTCCATTCATTTTTTGTTTATCAAAACTAATTACAATATTACCGCCTACAATTTTACCTTTAAGTGTTGGTTTAATTGTTTCTAAATCGTCCGGCGCTTCTTCGGTTCCTATAATACCTAACTCAAGTCCCATTGCTTCTGTGTAGCCGTTAGAGGATTTTATTTTCTGTGCAATCCGCCTTATTTCTGCAACGGCAAGGGCTTTTTTTGCAGCGTTATTTTCAACTGTAGCTTTGCTTTCTGCTTTCTTTAAGTTCATATCAGCATAAGCAGTTCTGTGGCTGGCTATAATGGCTAAAGTATTATTTGTTTCTTCTGCTGTTATACCCAGTAATGTAGTTATGCCCGGTAGCTTTGTAACGAATGTTAGTTCGTGTGCATCAAGACTGCCGTCTTTTGTTGGAATGTAATCCATTTTCATTTACTCCTCAATTGTTAAAAATATTTATTAATTATTTTTTAATAAGGAAAAGAAGACGTAAGGAATTGGAATAATACAGAGGTTATTCCCCAGTTAGAAAATCTATTTATATAATCTTTCATATATATCCCACGTTTATATAATAAAGACAATGTAATTTGTACAGAACAATTTTCTGGAAACAAGTTAGATTTAAAAAATAAAACATGCAAGGGTGAAATAAAATTTTACCGACAATAAAATACTCTCAACCTTTGCAGTAAGAGTAAGAGCAAGATTAAGACTGAACTTTAACTTTTGCGTAAGAATAAGTTATTCAAATATTTAAGATTACAAATTCTTTCAACTCTTCAACTGTTGTAAAAATAAAATCGCTGTCTCCTTCAAGCACTTCATCTTTTGCGTAACTATCCCAAACAACAGAAGCTATTTTTATTCCTGCAGAATGAGCAGCTTTAATATCTGCAGGTGCATCACCTATTAATAAAATTCTTTCCTTTTCAAGATGAAATTCATCAACAAATTTTAAGATACCTTCAGGATCAGGTTTATGGTTTACAACATCATCACCTGTAATTATTAAATCAAAATAATCATAAATGTGCAGCAGCTTTAGCGTAATTGTAGCAGCTTCCCTTCCCTTTCCTGTAAATACACCTAATGGGATGTTCGAAGTTTTAATCATTTTAAGAATTTCTTTAATTCCTGGATAAAGACCGGCAAGTTTTATATGATGGCTGTTATAATAATCGAAGTAATCCTTGCGTGCATTTTCATAATTTTCACCAGTTAGTTCTTTTAAAATTACTTCTTCAGTCGGACCAAAGAATTCGACTAGCTCCTCTGGTGAAAAGATCCTGTTGATATATTTTTCAGTTACATAGTTGAACGAATTAAATATCAACTCATTTGTTGATGTAAGCGTTCCATCAATGTCGAACAAGATTCCATCAAAGTTTCGCATAAATCTCTTTCTAATTATTTAATTTAAACACCGATATGTTACCATCCATATTCAAGGCGGCAAAAACATTTTCTTTTATTTGCAGAACTGAAAGTATCCTTGCTGTCCCCAAAAATAATACTTGTTTGTAACTGTAATCTTTGTTGATAGAATAAACAATTCCTTTTTCTGATCCGAAAACAATCTGTCCATCGGCATCATAAAGAGTAGAAGGCATTGTATCTTCACCAAACTTCAAGTCAATTTCTTTAATAATCTTTCCATCTTTTGCAGAAACTATAAAAAATTTATCCTTGAAACTTTTGATTAACAGATTAGATTTGTCTTTAGTTATCCCAATTGCCTCCCAACTATTTAAATTGCTTTTTCTCCATACAGTTCTACCCAAAAGAAGATCAACAGCCGATACATATTTGTCCGGACCTGTAACGTAAACATTCTTTCCATCGCTAACTGGAATACAAGCTGCGGGAGAGTAATAGAAATTTTTGTTATCAGTCCATTTCCAATTCATCACACCGGAGTTCGCATCGATGCAGTAGAGATAATTATCCCAGCTTCCAAAAACAATTTTATTATTAACATAGAGCGGTTGAGTTTCACTCATACCGGTACAATTTTTATTTTCCCAGATCGGCTCTAATGAATTAAGATCATAGCAAAGTAATTTCCCAGAAGAAGTTCCAATTACAATTACAGTTTTCGGTTTCTGTCCGGTCATCAACAATTTTTTTCCCAGGTAATTGAATGTAATTAACTGAGATGTAATCGGTTCACCAAGACCAATAGTTTGTATTTGCTCACCCGTTGCTGCATCAAGTGTAATTAAATCTCCTCTTACATTTCCAACTGCAAGAACACCATCATCAATTACAGGGCGACTGAAAACCGGTGCGTAAGTATCGTACTCCCAAATCAATTTTCCATTCAGATTAAAACAAGAGACTATTCCGCTTCTGGATGCAATATATATTTTGTCATTCCAGATCAAAGGAGAAGCAACATAAGTTCTTTTCAATTCCTTGCGCCACAAAAGCTCTGAGTTGTAATTTTGAAATTGAATAGAATCGATCTCAGGAATTATTTTCTTATTTATTTTGCTAACACTTCCCCAAAGTTTTGGTATGCTGTCTTTATTGATTTCGGAAAAAGCAATTGTATCTATTCTGTTTTCAACCTGAGTGTATCCCCAGCTTCCACCGCGATTTAGTGCAGAACGTCCCATGGCTCCAGCAATTCCATTAAAGTTATAAAGTTTGTTAGCGTGTCCGTGTCCGACTAATATTGCAGCTACATTTTTGTTTCTTAATCGGTTAGTAACTTCAAACCAGTTATCAGTTTCAGAATCAAGTTGATGATGAAGAACTAAAATAATTTCCTGTTGTGCATTTGTCTTTGATAAAACCTGATCCAGCCATAGCAAATCTTCAGCAGAAATATGTCCGCCTCCACCGCGCCATGGAATACCGCTGCAAAGACCGATGAACTTTATATTTTCAAAATCAAATTCAAATTTATCTTCTTTCCACAGATCGGTAAATTTTGTACATGCCGATTCGCTCCATTTGGTATCGTGGTTGCCGGGAACGATATAATATTTTACTTTGAGACTATCGAGAATCTTTTTAGCTAATTCAAGTTCTTCATTTCTACCTTTCTCGCTAATATCGCCGGTGGCAATAACAAATTTCAGATCTGTTCTCTTGTTGATGTCGCGAACGATTGTAATCAAATCAAAATCAGCTTTAGGATAGCCGATGTGAAGATCAGTAATCCAGCCAAACTTGAAAGACTGGGCAAATAACTGGATGCTAAGAAGGAATAGAATGTAAAATGTTGAGATAATTTTTTTCATGTTTTCTTAAATGCTTTTTACAAATTTAAGAAAAATGATACTGTAATTCTTATTAGAACTTTTTATCCTTCCAATTGTTAAATAACAAAAGTTTTATATTCTCATTCTTCATTGAAATTAGAAGCACCTATCGGTATATTTTGATTGGTTAAAATAACAGGAATTGATGGATCACTTACGGAATTTTTGCATTATTGCACATATAGATCACGGTAAATCTACTATAGCCGATTGCCTTCTTGCCAGAACCGGTACAATTTCGGAAAGAGAGTTAGTTTCCCAGGTGCTTGATGACCTTGATTTGGAACGTGAGCGGGGTATTACTATTAAATCGCACGCAATCCAGATGAAATACAAAGCAAACGATGGGAGAGAATATACTTTGAACCTGATTGACACACCGGGACACGTTGATTTTTCTTACGAAGTTTCGCGCTCGCTCGCAGCTTGCGAAGGAGCTCTGTTAGTCGTAGATGCGGCGCAGGGAGTTGAAGCACAAACAATCAGCAACCTTTATCTTGCCATTGAAGCCGGATTAGAAATAATCCCGGTCATCAACAAAATTGATTTACCAAGTGCAATGGTGGATACAGTTAAAGGACAAATTATTGATCTTATCGGATGCGAAGATAGTAGCATTTTGCTTGCGAGCGCAAAAACACGCATTGGGATTGAAGAAATTCTTGAAGCTATTGTAAAAAGAATCCCGCATCCAAAAGGTGAAATTGAAGAGCCGCTGCAGGCGTTGGTATTTGATTCTATCTTTGATGCCTATCGTGGCGCAGTTGCTTATGTAAGAATTTTCCACGGGATTCTAAAAGAAAAAGATCAAATAAGATTTTTTGTAAATGATAAAACTGTTCTTGCCGAGGAGATTGGTATCCTTGGAATGAAAAGAATCAAAACGAAGGAATTGGTTGCCGGAGATGTTGGTTATGTAATTGCCGGCATCAAAGACGTTCACGAAACTAAAGTTGGTGATACAATTACACTTGCCCGGAATGGTGCTGAACATCCGCTGCCTGGCTACAAAGAAGTTAAGCCGATGGTTTACAGCGGTCTTTATCCAACTGATGCCGATGATTACGAAGATTTACGAGATGCACTTGATAAATTCAGATTAAACGATTCTGCTTTAGTTTATTCGCCGGAAACTTCTGCTGCATTGGGATTTGGTTTCCGCTGTGGTTTCCTTGGTATGCTTCATATGGAAATTGTTCAGGAAAGACTTGAGCGGGAATATGATCAATCAATTATAAACACTCTTCCAAACGTTGAGTACCGGGTTTATTTGAAGAATGGCGATTTAAAGATTGTTGATAATCCTGCGGAAATGCCGGAGGTTGGGCAGATTGAACGAATAGAAGAACCGTATGTTAAAGCGCAGATTGTTTGTCCCAGCGAGTATGTTGGCAATTTGATGAAGCTTTCTATGGATAAGCGCGGCATTTATAAAAACACGACATACATTGATCCGACCCGCGCGGATTTAACTTATGAGTTTCCCTTAGCAGAAATAATTTTTGATTTCTATGATAAATTAAAATCGATGAGCCGCGGTTATGCTTCGTTCGATTATGAGTTTCTTGGATATCGCGAATCTGATTTAGTGAAGCTGGATATTCTGCTGAACGCTGAATCTGTTGACGCACTTTCCTTCATCGTCCATCGTATCAAATCTTATGAGTGGGGATTAAAAGTCTGTTCGAAACTTAAAGATTTGATACCGCGTCAAATGTTTGAAGTTGCAATTCAAGCAGCGATTGGTTCTAAAGTAATTTCGCGCGCTAATGTAAAAGCATTAAGAAAAAATGTTTTGGCTAAATGCTACGGCGGCGATATTACTCGAAAGAGAAAACTGCTTGAGAAACAGAAGGAAGGTAAGAAACGAATGAAGCAGGTTGGCAATGTGGAAATTCCACAGGAAGCGTTTTTAGCTGTTTTACAAATTGAAGATTGATTAAACTTAGCGTGCTTTACGCCTACTCTGCTCCCGCTTAGCGGGACTTTGCGGTTAGATTTTCAACTACAGAAGATGCAAAAGAAAAAAATAATGGAGGATTTTTTGGACTGGAAAAAAGCATTAAGAAAATTTTTCGGAATTAGAACTGAAGAAGAATTAAAACAGAAGGAAGTTAAAACACCAAAGCAAAAAGCTAAACACTTTGTTGAAACGTTGTTGTTTGCTTTTATCGGTGCAATGCTAATAAAAACTTTCCTGCTGGAATCATCACGGATTCCTACTGGTTCAATGGAAACTACAATTCTTGTAGGTGATTTTGTTTTAGTAAACAAAGTTATTTATGGTTCATCTTCTCCAAGAACAATTCCATTTACTGATGTTAGGTTACCATATTTCACAACACCTTCTTTCCGCGAACCAAGGCATAAAGATGTTATTGTCTTTGAGTACCCCGGTGACAGAGAACAGTATAAACCGGATGTTGTTCTCAGCTATGTAAAAAGATGTGTTGGATTACCTGGTGATACAATTCAGGTTAAAGATAAAGTTCTGTTTGTTAATGGCAAAGAATTCTGGCGACCGCCACACATTCAATATCTAACACCTCAGCCAATGCCGGTTGGATATGTTAACCCAAGAATTTTTCCAAAAGATGCGCCATGGAATGAGGACAACTATGGTCCGCTTTACATTCCAAAGAAAGGTGATGTAATTAAATTAACCATTGATAATGTTGATCAATGGAAAACAATTATAGATCGTGAATTGGAAAAAGAGGATGCTGTAACAGTTGAAGGCAACCAAATCCAAATTGATGGCAAACCGGTTACATCCTATACCTTGCAGGATAATTATTATTTTATGATGGGAGATAATCGGGATAACAGTTTGGATAGCAGATTCTGGGGTTTTGTTCCAAGAAGTAAAATAGTTGGAGAAGCTTTAATGCTTTATTGGTCGTGGGATCCATCAATTCCATGGTCGCAATTTTTCGATCTTCTCGGTTCTGTTAGATTGAATAGAATAGCCAAACTAATACACTAATGAATTGATACCGGTTAATCGATAAAACCTGTTATTTGAATCGGATATTAAACCGTTGAACTCGTCAACCTCTGGTTGAACGGTTATATTTGTTGGGTGATTTTAATAAATAAAATTTTTAATTCAAACACGCATTGATAAATTAAATTTCTAAGACAGAATTGACAGAAGAAACTAAACACGAAAAAAGTCCGACGGAAAAAATCAAAAGTTTTATCAGAGGACTTTTCTTCGCCATTCTGATCGCTTTCATTTTAAAGACTTTTTTTATTGAGGCTGTTAGAATTCCTACTGGCTCAATGGAAAATACGCTGCTTGTCGGTGATTTTCTTCTGGTAAATAAATTTATCTATGGACCAACCTCACCACGATATATTCCACTTACAGACATAGAACTTCCCTATTTTACATTACCTGCGATCAAAGATCCGCACCGTACTGATGTGATTGTTTTTGAATACCCGGGCGATAGAGATCGATTATTTCCGGAAGAAAAAGTGAATTATATAAAAAGATGTGTGGCTTGTCCCGGTGATACAATCAAAATCGTAAATAAAATTATTTATGTAAACGGCAAAGAATTTTTTAAACCTGAAAAACTCCAATTCACCGATTCCAGAATTCAACCACCAACTTTTAACGATGCAAGAATATTTCCAAAAGGTTCTGGGTGGAATGCTGATAATTATGGACCGTTAGTTGTTCCTAAAAGTGGTGATGTTATTTATCTTACCAAAGACAACATTGAACAATGGAGAACTTTGATTAATAGAGAATATGGAAAAGCTGCAGTTCAGGTTGAAGGAAATTTTATTAAGATTGATGGAATAGCTGTAAAATCATACACCATTCAACAGGATTATTATTTTGCAATGGGAGATAACCGCGACAACAGTGCCGACAGCCGGTTCTGGGGATTTGTACCCAGGGATAAAATTATTGGAAAAGCTGCAATCATTTACTGGTCGTGGGATCCAGCATTAACAAATATTTTTGATCTTCTCAAATCGGTTAGATTAAATAGAATAGCAAAATTAATAGAGTAGTTAATTGGAAAAACCTTCGAGGTTCTCAAAACCTCGAAGGTTTAAACGGGTTTTACCAGGTTACTGCTCAATACGGGACAAGATTATTATTGAATATTACTTGCATCTTTCTAAAAGTTTTGAAATATTGCAACTGGATTTATTAAAAAGGTAAGTGTTAATTTAAAAAAGGGAAAAGTTTTGGAAGGTTTGCAATATTTAATTGATGAAAACGGTAAGAAAAAAGCGGTGTTATTGGATTTAGATGTTTACGCCGATAAATGGGAAGACATCTATGATATTCTTGTTTCTTATTCACGAAAAAATGAAAAGAAAGTCAGGTGGGAAGACTTAAAGCATGAAGTATTCGGGGCAAAGCAAAAAGCGAATTAAATTTGATGTAGAATTTTTAAGTTCAGCCGCTAAAGAATTCAGAAATTTACAGCATCAGGTACAACTATCTGCAAAAGAACACATTGATAATCTAATCACTAACCCATATTCATATAAATCAAAGAAGTTAAAAAATTCTAATCTTTACAGAATAAGGATTGGAAAATATAGAATCATTTTTTTTATCGAAGAGAAGCGAAGCAAAATTATTATTACAAAAATAGGTCATAGGAAGGAAGTATATAGGTAATAAAATATAGAATACATAAAAAATTAACGTAGTCTTTGGCTATGTTCTTATCCGAAAACTGGTAAATTTCAGGTATAAAGGAACAAATAAAAAGGTTGTTTCTTTTTTTGTTTTAAAAAAATCATTAAAGTTCTTTTTGGGGCTGGCAAGGTCAACACCTTGCCAGAGTTTAGTTTTGGCAAACTTTCGCTGTCAATAAAATTTCTTAACTTCAACTTGATTTTAATATATGTAAAACACCATAAAAACAAAAAGTTAAGAAAGTTATAGTTTGTTTCATCCGAATATCAATTCATATTTACGTTTTATTGCCATTAAATTATTTGCCAAACCGGAAATAAAGCAAATTGCTTTCAGCTTGCTGCCAGTCTATTGTAGTTGCCTCACTTGTTTTCCACTGCTGTGTTGCCTTATCAAATTGCCTTATAGTTGATTTAACTCTTTTTACGTATGGAGAAGATGCAGCATAGTACGATTGATGCAAGAACTTTTCCATATCAAGACTCATCTTTTCAATGGGAAGATTTTGCAGTTCCAGTTCATCCTTAACTTCGTAATCCGGGGGCGACCAATAAGTTTGCGTTGCTATCAGGTTTTCAACTTCAGTTACATCAGAAGAAACCTTTCCAGAAATTGATCCAGTGTAAAAAGATGAATCCTGCCCATAGACTAACACAAAATTATAATTATATGTAAATGATGTACCGGACCATTTTAACTGCATTGAAGGAATTGTATCAGCCTGATTCAGAAAAACCATATCACCACCGCAGGAAACACACTTTTCAGGCAGCCAATTAAAATGACACCTGAGATGAATGTACATTTTTGTACAGCTAAGCAGTTCAGAAAGATCACCAATAATAATATCCGCATATGAAAAAGCAAGTGAAACCAATTGCCCGGTTGTGTTATCATACAAATTACATTGAATAGAAAAATAACCTTCTCGTGTATATGTATGGGTAACAGTGCTATCATTTATTTTAATTACATCCGGAGTGTCGTCTCCAAAAGTCCAAACATACTTTGCATTATTCGGAGCGCTGCCATTAGTACGCGCATAAAAAGTTAAAGGTTCATCCGGTTCAGCATTTATTTTAGGCGGATCAATATAAAATACTTTACTGGTTATTGTAAGCCATTTGAAATCGAGATAACCTGGTTTATTACCATTATATCCAACAATATAAAAACCAAGTTTATTCGTTCCAGGTTTTAACTTTAAGATGGCATGACCATCATTCCCACATTTTGCAATTGTATCTCCAAGTTCATTATAAACTTCAAAGTACTGTAAATGATTAGTAAAATTGATATAGCCTGTACATCCTTCGGAATAACAATCGATAGTTAAAGTATCTTTATCAATGATCATTCCCTCATAGAGTGGCATTCCATCCGCAGATCGCCTTAGTATGTAATCAGGAAAAGTGTAGGGCGGGATTGTTCCAATAGTGCCATCTTTAAATTCTTTAAATCTCGAACCTATTTGTGACCAGTTTATATAAGCAGTTTTAGCAAAATATCCAATCTCATCAAAATTGATTGATGATGTAGAAGCATTTAACGAAGAAGGATATGGAATAAATTTTCCATTTGAGTACTCAATTTTTCTTATTGATTTATCACCTGTTTTTGGTATTCTGTTATTTGGAAAATTAGGATCTGCAATATAAAGTGCACCATCATTCATATTAACTTCATAACAAATTACAGCATGTGCTGCATTATTTGGTTGGCTTTGTCTTATTAGAACAAACTGCGGCTCATTTGTTAAAAGCATTGATAAAGCGAAAGCCTTAAGAGTTAAATCAGGGTGATTAAACTGGTAAATCAGCATTTTAATCCAGTCATCCCAATTAAAATCTCTTTGAATAACCGAAGCAAATTTATAACCCTTAGGATTATCTTGCCAAAGCAAATTTGGTTTTGTATTATCATTTACCAGATCAAATTTATGAAACAGAGAAGGCTCACCTTTTAATTTTTGTTCAATATAGTACCACATCGCGGTCATACTTTGCCCGGCACATTGTCCTCCAGTTGCAATGTAACTTCCATAATTTATAAACTCCCAATCGTCATACCCTGGTTGAAAACCACAAGTAATGGCGCCTAAAGATTTTAATTGTGCCTCATCAATAGAGCTAATTATGATGTTGGCTAAACTCATTTCACTTGCGGCTTTTTTCAATCCTGCTGCTGAAGTGCTATTAGAATTAAAATGTCTTGTAGAGATTTTTATTGAATTGCTGTCAAGTTCCTCAATTGGTAAACCTTCCAGCTTTCCTGTTTTTTCATCATAGAAAAATCCCATTGCAAAATGACCTTTAGGCAATTTGATTGGGATTTTTACCATTATTCCGTAATTGGCATATCCACCTTCATATTTTATTTTAATCATTGGAGAAATCGGATTAAAATATTGTCCGAGCTGGTGAGTTTTTATTTCTGCATAAGAAACGCTGAAAGTTTTACTTTCATTAAATGAATTCGGTGGAACTGTTATTTCCATTTCATCTAACGGATCACCGGTTCTGCTAATCTTAATAGTTCCACCACCTGTATTAACCACTTGGTTTATTAGATCGACGGAAGTACCTAATTCAATTTTGTTGCTATTTCCATCACCAGGTTCGGTTGGATTATCAGATTTTTTACAGCTTGAAAAGAAAAGAAAAAATGCCGCAAGAATTAGAAAAAAATAATTTTTCATGGCTTACCCTGCTATTTTATCTGCTGAAAAATAATTTAGATTTCTACTAAAAGTCAATAGCGCAATTGCATCATTTCAATTTTAACTTGCAAAGAAGTTTGATTGTGTTTTATTACTCTTATAAAAAAAGGCTGCAATTAGCAGCCTCCAAAATTTTAATGAGAACTAATTATAAAAATCATTTTAGCTACCAGTAATCTGAAAAAGATACTTCAATGGAAGGTTCATATTCAGTACTATTCCACAAAGTGGAACCATATGAACTCTCCCCGGTAATTTTTCCATCTTTGTCTTTAGAAATTTTTGTCCCGGAAATTACGGTCATATGCGATTGAACTCCACTCCCCTTTAATTTATAAATAACACTATTAAGAACAAATGGAGGGTCTTGTGTAAATGAATCGAGTTGTATATTGGTTCCGGCAAGTTGTTCTGTCTCTGTATATGTAGTTAGGTCATAAAAAGCATAGCTTGCTGATACAGAAGCAGAAAAGCTTAACATTGTTCTTCCATCATTTGATACTGTTCCTGTAAATTGTAATGTTCTGCTGCCCGATTTTGCTCCCTGATAAATTGCATCCAGAAAGGTACCATTTGCGGTAAAGGTATTCCCGTTCCAAACAACAGGGATTTCCGTAGAAAGATTTGCATTACTTGCCATATACATCATCATACCAAAAGAAGCCCCGGTGGATGATAAATGATCTCCGTATAAAGTAACATCAGCAGCGGTGCATTTATGTAAGATGTCTATTATGTTAACGTTATTAATTTTAGCTGTGGTAGTTGCAGAGCCAACAAGTTTATTATTGGAATTATCATACAATTTTACTTCAACAGAGAATTCACCTTCTTTAGTAAATTTATGAACTACAACACTATCATTATTCTTTGTAACCTCACTGGTTTCATCACCGAAAGTCCATACATACTTGGCGTTTTGAGGTGCAGTGCCATTGGTTCTTGCAGTGATTGTAACATCTTCATTGGGTTTACCTGCAATTGGATTTGGATCAATTCTAAGAGACGAATAATAAATGTTGAACCATTTGAAATCCAGAAAACGCCATTTATCATTGCCAATACGCCCTTGTATATATAGTCCTAATTTATTTAAACCAGCTTTTAATGGTATTACAGGTATTCCCTTGAATTCATCTGCCTGTACGGAAATTTTATTCCCCTTATCGTTAAAAACCTGGACCCACAGATAAGACGTTCCGCCAATACATGCTGAAGCAGGACCATTACCATAAACTTTCAATGTATCCTTTTCTGTATTCATTTGGTCAGTTAGTTCTTTATCATTGTCATTTTTTATTTTCAATTGATATGCAGGAAATAAGTCATTCCCAATGGTTTTATTCTCTACTTCAGTCCAGCGTTGTCCAATTTTTTCGAACGAGAATAAAGAGGACTTTGCTACATAGTTTATTTCCGGGTATATCGTGGGGGGATCATTAGCGTTTGCCTTTGACTCATAAGGAATAAACTTTCCATCGGAGCCCAACGAAATAAGACGTGAATAACTGGAGGGAAAATTAGGATCAGCAATTGACAAGACACGAAAGTTCGTCTTGTAGACAATCATCGCATGTCCACCAGTAGCATTCCAAATCTCTGTTAGCTGAGGTTGCTTTGTTAGATGAATTGCATAAGCAAAAGCAAGATAATGCAAACTATCGCGGGAAAATCTTTTAGTACCAATATTATTAAAGTTTACAAGCCAAGCTTGCCGGGTTGCTGGGTTCTGGTCTTTCCACACAACTGATGCAAATCTAAAACCTCCAGGATTATCCTGCCAAAGGTCCCCCGGAATTGTTTCGAAGCGCCCATATAGTGATGGTTCATTCATACCCAATTTATGAACATTATAATACCACATTGCCGTCATGCTTTGTCCTGTACAATGACCGCCTGGCGCAATATACGATCCGTAGTTCGCAAACTCCCAATCATCTATACCAGGCCGGAATCCAGATTCCTGTAGTTCGAAGAGCTTTGATGTTTGCATTGAAGCGGCGATGATATCAACATACGTCTTTGGAGCCATAATTCCATTACTGCTTAATTGTTTTCCTAAGGATTTACCATTGCTTAAATGATTACCAGAAAAGTGCCGGGTTGCCAACACAATTTCATTGTCGTTAATTGCAATAACTGGTATGCCTTCCAGCTCACCTGATTCTTCGTTGTAATAGAAACCCATTGCAAATTGTCCCGGAGGAACTGTAGCAGGCAGCTTCAAAGTCATAACAGAATCAGCATAACCGCCACCATAGTCTATTCGAATCATTGGTGTTATTGGATTAAAGTCCGGACCAAATTTATGCTCCTTTATTTCTGCATAACTAATTTTGAAATTTTTTGTTTGTGTAAATGCACTTGTTGGAACAATGATTTCCATTCCATTTAATTTATCTCCAGGTTTATCTACTTTAATTGTTCCACCTGTAGAACCAATAGATTGAGTTTTTAAATCGATTGATTCCCCAACAGTAACTTTGCCTGAATTCTCTTCCGGTCCGGTTGGATTATCGCTACTCTTTTTGCAGCTTGAAAAGGATATTAGAATTGCTCCAACAATTAGTAAAATATTTTTTTTCATGACTTCCCTGCTTTTAATAATTAACGCTTCAAAATAAGCTTTAATCTTCAGAAAAAACAATGACACATTTGTGTCATAATTTCAATTATAAATATTTGGCAACATCAATTTTTATTGGTTGGAAGTAAAAAACAGAAATTTGTGTTAATCAAATTCAGTTTGCCAGTCGTCGGTTTCATTCTCAGCAAAAAATCTTTTTAATTGATTGAGGGTTATTCTTCCTGTTGATAAAGTAAGGTCTTGAATTTCATTTAAGTTATAGAAATCGACTCCGTTTGTTTCATTGCTTACAGTTTCTATTCCACCCACAATTTCGCAATAGAAAAATGCCTTAAAAACATGGAATGGATAAGGTGGCAAGTGCCCTTGTTTGTCGCGATCATATAATGCCAGCAGTTTGTTAGCTTTTACTCTAAATCCAGATTCTTCAAAAACTTCTCTTTCAACTGATTGGGATGGTGTTTCATTAGGATCTGCCCAACCACCCGGAAGTGTCCAACCTCCATCAAGGATTTCTTTAACCAGAAGGATTTTATTATCCCTGAATACTACTCCGCGAACATCAATTTTTGGCGTGGCATAACCTTTCTCCTGGCTGAATAAATGTTCGATGATTTCAGAATCGACACTTGTGTGTGCAGACATTATCTCTGCTGCAATCTTTCGGATGGAATTATATCTTTCTTCATCAAATTGATTTTGACAAAAAGTTAAACCGTTCTGTGCTATTGCCTGTAACTCGCGCGCCCATATAAGCCATTTGGGGATCATATAATTTTCCTGATAATTTTAGTTGTAAAGAAAATAATTTATTAGGAGACTTCAAAATAAGAAACGGCGAAAATACGAATCGGAGAAACGGGGAATTAGGGAATCGGAGACTTGGAGGAGATGAGTTAGCTAAGAATAATTGGTTAGCAGAAGCTTAGTAAGTTAACTCCAAATTCCAGATGCTGGTGGTTTACCATATAACCAATCCAGCATCAGGAATCTATAATAAAGATTTACCTCATTAAAACCATTTTACGTGTTTGTGTAAAACTACCGGAATTTATTGAATAAAAATAAACTCCACTGGAAACAGAATTACCAAAACGATTCTTTCCATCCCAGGCAATCTCATAGGTACCAGCAGATTGCTTAGAATTAACTAACTCAGAAACTTCTTTACCATTTATATCGTACACAATAATTTTAACATGCTGCTCTTGTGGAATGCTGTATTTTATAATTGTTGTAGGATTAAATGGATTTGGAAAATTTTGTTTTAAGAAAAATTCCTTTGGAGCGTCAGCAACATCATCAACTCCAACTGCATTAGCATTAACAAGAATACTAACAGGAAGAGTTATATTTCCACCATTACTATTAATTATAACCTGTCCCTGATAATTACCTTCGGGTACTCCATTAGCATCGTAAATGATATTGATGCGCATAGAACCACCTGGTGCAATTGAACCACTTGAAGGAATTGCCGTTAGTTTGCTGTTACCTCCACCGGTTACTGTAATTTGTGCCTGGGTTTGTCCTGTCCCTCCTTTGTCATCAGTTACAGTTAAAGTAAATGTGTAAACATTCGGTTGATTATAGGAATGAGTTTCCATTTTTTGACTGCTTGTAGTCTGATCACCAAAATTCCAGGAATACTGCACGATTTGTCCATCATTATCAAAAGACTGTGAAGCATCAAAATTAATCGATTCGCCAACCTGTGCTGTAGTTTTAGAAACAGATGCAATTGCAGTAGGATTTTGATTTCCACCTCCACCAGCCAATGTTCCAACTGCTCTTATTAGAAAAGCACCATTCTGAAATCCATTTGTTCCACTAAGATCTACAAGAGCGGTACCTGCTTCATTTACATAGAAACTCTTTCCTGTTACAAGTCCATTCTTATCTACACCAGCCGGAAAAGCAATAAAACTGAAATCTGTTTCTACTAAAATGTAAAACTTTTTACCTGCCGTAAAATTTAGTGCGGGATTAAGATTAACTGTAAGCCATTCACCCTGAGAAGATAAATTAAAGGTTATAGTTCCTTCAGCAATTTTTACTAATGCGTCATCCATAACTGCCACATACACATCGTTTGTTAAAGCTGTTTCTGTGCGCATATAAAACTCAAAGCTGTCCATAGTTAATCCTTTTGTACCCAGATCAAATTCATTAACCCAGGCAAAATTACTTCCGGTACCCCAACCAAAAAAATCATCGGATGTTTGATTACCATCATCAAGAACAAGAATATCAGTCCCTAAACCAGATGTAGGTGAGGATTTTTTCAATTCGAATTTTCTGCTGTCATTATTAACATAACCTGGCTTATTACCAGAGCTATTATTTGAAAAACTAAATCCCGAAGGTACTGGTTTGGCAAGCACATTAATCATTGCAGTATTTGGTTTGAATGAAGAAGCCAATCTACCATTTGCTGTAATATTAAAGTTCAAATCCGCGGTGCCTGTGTTGGATAAAATAAAATTAGTGGAGCCTTTTTGTCCTGGCTTTGCTTCTACATTTAATTGCTGTGAGTTAACAGATGCAACTGCATTTCCCGTACTGCTGCCCGAATTTGTAACAAACATACCTCTGCCATGTGTTGCGGCAACTATCTTTCCATCAGACTTTCTGGAAGCGATATAATTAACTACTACATTTCCAATTTCATTTGCTCCTTCCTGCACCCAGTTAGTGTTTGCACCGTTCAATTGGGAAGTTGAAAAAACACCAATACTGGTTGCCACCAAATAAAGGTTACCATTGTTAGTTGGTAAAATTGATGCCGCTCTGATTGACGGTCCCGGGTTTTGTTGTGTGCCTTCCAGGTTACCTTCAATGGGTTCGTAAGTTTGCCCACCGTTAGAGGAATGATAAAGTCCAACAACATTATAATTTGAATACACAACAATAATTTCATTTGCATCATCCGGATTTACTGCAATATGATGAACATACGCTCCTTGTGCAGAATTTGGAACTGATATTTCCTGTCCAGGTCCATTTGCTGTATTTGAATTTTCGAGACGATAAATTTTAGGTGGATCTTGCCGGCTGCTTAATCCATAATATAAAACGTGTCCAGGATTTTTGGAAGCCATTAATGTTGAAATTAAATATCCTTCGGGAACACTAACTGTCATTTGAGACCAGCCAACTGTTGTTCCTGATTGTTCAAAATTGGGAATGCTGCCAAGCTGATTATTTCTCCATAATACATTTGAAGCCGGATAATACATTACATTTTCATCAACAGGATCGACAACAAAAGGTGTAATAAAAAGTTGGTTAGTGGCATTTTTAGGTAATATAGAAGACCAGCCTAAATTAAAATCAGGCTTACCCAGATTGTCATAAGTAACTCTAACAACGTTACCTTTTTGAGATGAAGTATAAGCAAAGTCCTGCCCAAAATAAGCATAAGAACCATCACCTGAACTTACATCAGTAGAGGCACTTGTTGTTGTACCATCAAAAGTAAAGAACGGACTGCCATTATCCTGTGCACCACCCATTAAGCGATTATCATTTGGTTTATCCGGTATTGCAACCATATAAAATTGTGTTACATTGTAACCATTATTTTTCTTTTCCCAGGGAAAATAATCGGCAAAGGAATTATTTCTTACATCTGTTGTGTAAGTTAAACCACCATCATTACCCCACCACATTTTATTAGGATTGGTTGGATCGAAAGCAAATGAATGAATATCTGGATGAAAGTTAGGATAACCAAAAGTTACAGTATTATATCCTCCAATCCAGGTGTTTTTCATATCAGTTGGTTTTGTAGCAAATCCATCTGTAGTTCTGAATAAACATGTACCGGCAATCAAAATAAAATTTTCATCATCAGGCTTAACTGCAAGTACCATATCATAATTACCCTGTGTAGTTAAAAAACCATTTTTTTCTGCAACCCCACCTTGGGCTGAAAAGTCAGGAAGATTGCTAGTTCTATCTTCTGCTGCGCCTGTACCAAAATTTAATTTATAAAACCGCACATCTTCGCGACCTTTTGCATCAACATTGCCAGTGTTGGTAAAAGAATAAAACACATTTGTATTTGAAGGAGCAAACGCTAATACGCTGCGATAATGACTCTGAGGAAAATTATTTGGTGTAATGTTTGTCCAATTGTCCCCATCATTAACTGATTTGTAAATACCCGGATTATCTTTAGCTGTAACTCCTTGGAATGGAACTGAAATAATTGCCGCTAATTTGCCATCGGAAGATACCGCAACATCACTAAATATATGCTCATTAGTTCCACCAAGAACATTTGTAAACGTATTACCACCATCTTTTGATCTAAAAATTCCAGCACCGTTTTCTGCCACATACACATTTCCAGAAACTGGATGCACAACAACTTTTATAGCATAATCAAAGTCACCATCCCATGCTGTTGGATTTGGACTTGTTGTACTTTGTAAAACATTCCAGCTTTCACCATTATCTGTAGATTTAAATACTCCGTTGCCAAAGAAAAATGCAGTAAAGCCCTGGTCAGTAGCTGAATTGGAAGAGAATTCACCAGTTGTATAATACCAGGTATCTGTATGTCCAGCTCGTGGATCCTGGGCAAGAGATGTAACACTTAACAACTGGCTGGTAGTGCTTTTAATTTTCCAGGTTTGTCCGTTGTCTGTTGATTTCCATATTCCTCCGGAAATACCGCCGGCAATAATTGTATTTGAATTAGTAATATCCACTGCAAGAGCGCGTGTCCTCCCGCCAACATCGTAGGGACCTGCTTCCTTCCAATTTAGTGATTGCGTTGAAAAAACTTTGTTCAATTTGTTTTTTTCTGACATAAGTTTTGCAAATTGCAATTCGCGTTTTCTTATGCTTGGAGGTATTTTTCCAGTTGCTGGATCTCTAAGCAGCATCTGGAAATATTCGTCCCTTTCCTTTGCTTCATTCAACTCTTCCGGTGCGGATGCTTTAACCATCTCTTTAAATGATGGTATATTTGCTTTCATAGAAAAGGAATACCAAATAATAACTGAAGCAGCAGTTAAAGAAACAAATAGAATTGTTTTTAGGTTGTATATTTTTTTCATATTTCTATCCTTTGTTATTTATTTACTTTAATTACATTCCAATAAGAATTGTTAGTTTCATTCATCCTGGAATAATTTTGAATCAATAAATTGTATTCACCATTAATTTTAATTTCTAATTCAGTTTTTGCTTTTATTGTTTTTATCAAATCATTTGAAAAATGAATCTCAATGGTAGAACCGACTGGCAAAGGTTGTGTTGCTGCACCGTAACTTATTATTTCAAATATTTCTAAAATGCCGTTCAGTCCATCAACTTCTTCATTTAATTCTTTAATTTTTCCTGAAACAAATGCCTGAGATGGGGCAATATTTTTGTATGAATTTTCTTTTAGTAGGTTCTGCTCAAATGAATTTGTTTTATTTGTACCTTCTTGTTTGGAGGATGACGAGCTGCAACAGGAAGAAATATTGAACAGAATTATGCTTGGCAATAACAACTTTTTTAAAGCAAAATTTAGAGTTTGACTAAGATGCATTTCCATTGAATTTTTTATTTTCATAATAAAACAAATCTATTTTATTTTAATGCAGCGTAAATAATCAGATAAGAAGAAAACCGCTTAACTACTTTTTTATATATTTTCAGGAATTGATTCTAATAGTGCCCTTTATTATAAGATACGTTTATTTTATATTAAGTCAAGTTTATTTTGTAAAAGTTTTCTCCAATAATAACCGGTACTTAAATATTTCATTTTCATTATATTTCACAAGAGTTATTTAACAATACGAGGTTTAAGATGGCAGAATTTGATCTTAAGAAAATCCAGAGCATTCTTACCAAAATGAATTTTGATGCGTGGCTGTTTTATGATTTCCGAGGTTCTAACGATTTAGCTCATCAGATATTAAACATTTCACCAGATGCTCATCTTACAAGAAGATTGTTTTACTTTGTTCCTAAGAACGGTACACCAATAAAAATATTAAATGGTATTGAAGCTTTTCATTTGGATCACCTGCCTGGTGATAAACTTACTTACTCATCGCATGCATCATTACATCAATCTCTTACAAAAATTCTTTCAAATGTAAAAGTTGTAGCGATGGAATATTCTCCGATGAATGCAATTCCATACGTTTCTAAAGTGGATGCGGGAACAATAGAATACCTTCGAACATTTGGAATCGAAATTAAAAGCAGTTGCGATTTGATTTCAATGTTTGGCGCACAATGGACTGAGGAACAATTCGTGGAAAACAAAGTAGCAGCAAAAGCCTTGTATGATATTGTTAATTTGTCTTTCAACTTTATTAAATCTGAAATTCTTGCAGGAAAAACATTAAACGAATACACGGTTCAACAATTTATTCTTGCTGAATTTAAAAAGAGAAATATGATAACAGATTCTGATCCGATAGTTGCAGTAAATGAAAATAGCGCAAACCCACATTACGCCCCGGATAAAGAAACACATAAGAATATTAATCACGATGATTTTGTTCTGATCGATCTTTGGGCTAAGAAGAACACTCCAAAAGCAACAATGGCAGATATAACATGGACTGGTTTTCTTGGTAATTCTGTTCCAGATCGGTATAAACATATTTTTGATATTGTTTCAACGGCAAGGGATGCGGCTTTTAATTTGGTTAAGGAAAGATTTGCTGAAGGAAAAGAAGTTCGTGGGTTTGAAGTGGATGACGCAGCAAGAAAAGTAATTGAAGATGCTGGCTATGGCGAATTTTACATCCACAGAACCGGACACTCAATTACAACGGAAACACACGGCAGTGGAGCTCATATGGATAACTTCGAAACTAAAGATGAAAGACTGATTTTACCATCAACTTCCTTTTCCATTGAACCTGGTATTTATTTATTGGAGGATTTTGGTGTGAGAAGCGAAATTGATGTTTTTATTACTTCGGATGGTAGAGTAATTTGTACTGGAGGTGAAAGGCAAAAGGAAGTTGTGGCTATTTTAAAGTAAATTTTTCGAGATGATATTGCTTTTAGAAATGTTATCTCTTCTTAGTTGTAATTTAATGAGGTGTAAATGCTTACCGGAAATTATCTTGATCTGTTCAACCAACTAAAGAAAAAAAATCCACAAAAAAGATTAATCCATAATGAACTGCTCACTTTAGCTTATGGAACGGATGCAAGTTTCTATCGATTAATCCCAAAACTTGTCGTTCAGGTTGAAAATGATGATGAAGTAATTTACGTTTTAAAAAAATGCACCGACTTAAAACTACCTGTTACTTTCCGCGCAGCTGGTACAAGTCTATCCGGCCAATCGATTTCGGATTCCGTACTTGTTATGCTTGGTACAAGCTGGAATAAATTCAAAATAAATGAAGATGCTTCTCAAATTTCACTTCAGCCAGGAATTATCGGTGCGCACGCAAATTTATTTTTAGCTGCTTATAATAAAAAGATCGGTCCCGATCCGGCTTCTATAAACTCTGCTATGATTGGAGGAATAGCCGCTAACAATGCCAGCGGTATGTGCTGCGGTACAGCGCAGAACAGTTACAAAACTTTATCTGGAATGAAAATAATTTTTCACGATGGTAGCACTCTTGATACTAATGATGAAAAAAGCAAAAGGGATTTTCTAAATTCTCACGGAGAAATTATAAGTAGAATCACTTCCCTATCCGAACAAATAAAATCTAATCCAGAACTTGCCGACCGGATAAGCAGAAAATTCAAAATGAAAAATACAACCGGCTTTAGTTTGAATGCGTTTGTGGACTTTGCGGATCCAATTGAAATAATCCAGCACCTAATGATTGGAAGCGAAGGAACACTTGGTTTTATTTCGGAAATAACTTACAACACATTGCCAGAATTGGCAGATAAAGCAACTTCCTTAATGATTTTTCCGGATTTGATTTGCACAAGTAAAGCAGTTGCCATTTTAAAGAAACAAAAAGTTGAAGCTGTTGAACTAATGGATAGAGCTGCACTTCACTCTATTGAAAATAAAGAAGGGATGCCCGTTTATTTAAAAGAATTGGATGAGTGTGTTGCTTCTCTTTTAGTCGAAACCCGTTCAGTAAATAGTGCGCTGCTTCAGGTTCAGGTTGATGAAATAATAAATTCTTTAAATGATATTCCAAAAGTATTTCCAATTTCTTTTACAACAGATAAATATGAGTTTAATAAATTGTGGGATATTAGAAAAGGACTTTTCCCTTCAGTTGGTGCAATGCGAAAAACCGGAACAACAGTTATAATTGAAGATGTTTGTTTTGCAGTGGAACAGCTTGCTGAAGCTGTTGCCGATCTGCAATCGCTTTTCAAAAAACATCATTATGATGACGCAATAATTTTTGGGCATGCTCTGGAAGGAAACATTCACTTTGTTTTCAAACAGGATTTTAATGTTGATTCTGAAATTACCCGTTATAAAAATTTTATTGATGACGTAACAAAACTTGTTGTTAAAAAATACGATGGTTCGTTAAAAGCCGAACATGGCACCGGAAGAAATATGGCTCCTTTTGTTGAACTGGAATGGGGATCGGAGGCTTACCAGTTGATGAAGGAAATAAAAAGTATTTTTGATCCGAAAGGAATTCTTAATCCTGGTGTTATTTTAAATAGCGATAGTACAGCTCACATAAAAAACCTTAAACCGCTCCCATCTGCAAATTCAATTATTGATAAATGTATTGAGTGCGGCTTCTGCGAAATAAATTGCCCATCAAAGGATTTGACTCTTTCACCAAGACAACGAATAGTTGCCTGGAGAGAAATATCCCGGTTGCAGACAACGCGGGAAGATCCAATCCTCTTAGAAACTTTAGTTGATGAATTTGATTATTATGGAAATCAAACCTGCGCTACCGATGGTTTGTGTGCTACAAGCTGTCCAGTAGAAATTAATACCGGCAACCTGATAAAAGAATTACGAGTTGAAAAAACATCCAGCACTGCAAATACTATTGCCGATATCCTTGCCAATAATATGAAAGGTATAACCGCAAGCATGAGAGGAATGCTAAACCTTGTTGGAATTGTTCATACAATAATTGGCACCACCGCAATGGAATTCATTTCGAAATTTCTACGAAGAATTTCCGGAAGCAAAATTCCTTTGTGGAATAAATATATGCCTCACGGAGCAGATAGAATAAAGACAACTTCTCTTAACCAAAAAACAGAACTGAAAGTTGTTTACTTTCCAAGTTGCATAAATAGAAGTATGGGTTTATCTAAACACAGTGATGAAAAAAAATCTTTAACAACAACAACTTATTTATTATTAAGAAAAGCCGGATATGAAGTTATCTATCCCAATAATCTTTCGAACCTTTGCTGCGGAATGGCTTTTGCAAGCAAAGGATTTAAAAAGCAAGGAGATGCAAAGGCAAAAGAATTGATTGAAGAATTACAGAAAATTTCTGATAATGGAAAACTTCCTATTCTTTTTGATATGAGTCCCTGTTTATACAGAACAAAAGAATATTTATCAAATCATCAGCCCAACAAATTTTCAGATCAATTTAAAATTTATGAACCTGTTGAGTTCATCTCCAATTTTTTAATGGATAAATTAATTTTCAAAAAGTTATCGGAAACTATTGTTATACATTCTACTTGCAGTAATACAAAACTTGGCTTAACGGAACAACTTATAAAAATTTCCGAGGCTTGTGCAGAAAAAGTAATCAATCCTTACAATGTTGGGTGCTGCGGCTGGGCTGGGGATCGAGGTTTCACTTATCCAGAGCTAAATGAATCTGCATTAATGAATTTAAAAAGTTCTATCTCTGACGATTGCAAACATGGTTATTCTACAAGTAAAACCTGCGAGATTGGTCTATCACTTCATAGTGGGATTAATTACGAATCAATAATTAACTTGGTGGATAAGTGTACTGATCCGAAGGTAATCAGTTAATTCACTTTTACTTTCGATTTTACTATTTGGGTTTTATAGGTGTTTTTTAAAAATAATTCCAGCTCTGCAAGGGATGGAATGTAGAAAACATTTTTAAATTTATTAAGAACCTCATCCTTTCCATTAGCAAGAGCTTGCCCACCTACAATTATTTTTAATCTGGGGAATTCTTTCTTTACTTTCTCAATTAAATCAAGCAGCCTTAGAACATTAATATAAAAAGTTAGTGAGATTGCCAGAAGGTGCGGCTGCTTTGTTCTTATTAATCTAAACAGTTCTGATACCGGAGCATTTGCACCAACCAAAAAAGTTTCCCATCCATTCCATTCAAATAAATCAGCCACTATTTTGGCGCCAATCTGGTGGAACTCTTTGGGAACGCAGGCAACTATTACTTTTTTATTTCTTTTTTCTTTTGAATGCAAAGCTGCATAAGTTAAATCAATCATGCATTCAGTAATTGATGTTGCAACGTGTTCTGTTGCAACACAGATTTTGTCACTTTCCCAAAGTTTACCTATCTGGTATAAAGATCTTTGGAAAAGACCTTTATATAAATTTATGGGATCAACTTTATGTTCAAGTAAATGGACAACTATGGCAGCACATTTTGCTTTATCCCCTTCAATCAAAGATGACATATATTCCAAATAGAGAACTTCATTGATCATTTTTTTAAATTTGATTCTGTAGTTAAATATAAAAACAGAATTGGAAGAGATTTAATTCCCGACTTCTGAAAATACATTTGGAATCAATCTTCACCATAAATTTTTCCATAAAGTTCGTTGTACAGCTTCCGGCTTTCATTTATAATTTTGTATGCATCTTCTTTACCAAGGAATCTTTCTACTACAACATTTTTGTGTTCCAGTTTTTTATAATCTTCAAAAAACCTTTTAAGCTCAACAATAAAATGAGGGGGTAGTTCAGATAAGTCGTTTGCATAATTTACAGACATATCATTTTTAGCAACCGCAACAATTTTATCATCTTTCTCATTGTCATCTACCATGTGCATAACCCCCAAAACTTTTGCTTCGATGATGCACAACGGATCAACATCTATTGAGCAAATCACTAAAATATCCAGAGGATCTTTATCATCACAATAGGTTTTTGGAATGAAGCCATAATTTGCCGGATAATGAACCGAAGAAAATAAAACTCTGTCAAGTTTTAATAAACCGCTTTCTTTATCAAGCTCGTATTTTGCTTTAGATCCTTTGGGGATTTCTATTATTGCATTTACAAATTCTGGAACAAATTTTCCAGTAGTTACACCGTGCCATGGATTACTTACCATAATTCCTCGTTGGTTGATTAAATATTTTGGTTTAATTTATTCAATACTCCAATAGAATGCAAGAACCGAAATTTCAGTTAGGAAATTTATCGGGAACTCCACAATCAATAATTTTTGTTAGAATTATTTTGAAATTTTCATAGAATAAGAATAGAACTTACTTAAAAAGCAATCTATTAGAAGTGAAGATTCTATATAAAAATAAATTGAGTTATTACCAGTATTGAATTGATTAAATATTTTAAAATTATCAACCCATCAAATTGGAGGGTATTGTTTAAAAGATGAGTTTGTTAGAACAAAAGAACCATCCATTTGGGTGGTAGCTTTTCAGTTTACGATATGTTAATCATGTATCCTGAATTCATTTAATTAGAAAATAAGGAGTGATTATGGTGAAAGTTTTATTTAATCCGGAAGTTTCTCACAAACGAAGGAGAAATGATTAATAACTACAAATAGAAAAGGAGGTTAGAATTTTTTAAACAAAGAGTTACTTTACTTAATTATTGGTTTGAGAAGTAATTGTAACTTGGAAAAACAGCTTAACTTTTTCATAATCTTTAATAATGTTAGAAAAAGAAATGCAAATAGCTGGAGCGTTTATCAAAACTATCCTCGTCAAATTCAATTTTTTTTACAATATAAATATGAACAGAACTAATAATTCTTGTATACGTTTTACAAATATTTTTTTTCATTTAATAGGAGAAAAGAAATGATTAGAAGGTTACTTTTTCTTCTTCTTCTTTCCCTCACTATGTCCCAGGCTGTATTTGGTTCGGGAAAAATTAAGGGAAAGATAACTGATTCACAATCAGGTGAAGCACTTGTTGGTGCAAACGTAATTGTAGTAGGTACCTCATTTGGTGCAGCTTCAGATATTGATGGAAATTTTCAGATTCTTAATCTATCTGCAGGCACATACAATCTACAGGCATCATTCATTGGTTATCAATCAATTACTTTGAGCAATATCAGAGTAAATGACGAATTAACTTCAGAAGCTGATTTTCAACTTCCTCCTGAAGGTGTGACAGTTCAAACAGTTACTGTAACAGCATTAAGACCACTCGTTAATAGGAGTAGTACAAATGCAAATCGTATTACAACTACTGAAGATATTCAAGCATTACCTGTAAGAGGTCTTAATAATATCCTGGCATTAACACCAGGCGTTAACTTGCAGGATAATACAATCTTTGTACGAGGTGGCAGGCAGGATGAGGTTGGTTTTTACCTGGAAGGAGCAAATATAACCAATCCGGTTGTTGGAGGTAGGAAAGTAAGTATTATCCAGGATGCAGTTGAAGAAGTTCAGGTACAGGCTGGCGGTTATACTGCTGAGTTCGGTGGTGCGAATGCTGGTATTATTTACTCACAATTCAAATCCGGCACATCTAATTACAAAGCAAGTATAGAGTATACAACTGATAATGTTACTTTTAAAGGAAAGGACAAACGTTTCGATGGTGAAAAACGTCTTGGTTCTTACTGGTATGGTTATACTGAATTTACCGGAACTTTGAGTGGACCCGTTATAGACAACAGGTTTAAACTTTTCGGTTTGGTAAATTATCAATACCAGAATGATGCTAATCCACAGCGATTTCCGGGAATGAATCTCGGATGGATTGTAGACCCCACAACTCAAGATTCTGTAAACTTTAGTTATCCAGCCGGTTCTCTTTATAAGAATTCACTAAATAAAATTACTGGAACTGGAACACTAACTTTAGATTTTAATCCACTAATTTTCCGCCTTGTTGGCACTTATTCAGCTCAAACAACATATAATACCTGGAGTGCAGCGCGCGTTGCCGGGAATGTTGCTAATATGCTAAACGCGGATAGAATTGAACCTATTGATAGAAAAGACGGTGCATTTAGTTTAAAAGCTACACACATATTATCTCCAGAAACATTTTATGAGCTGAGCGCGGGTTACTCATTTAGTTCAACCCATATTTACGATCCATATTTAAAAGATAATATTGAAAGCTATGGCGATAGTGTTGCCAATGCCCAGGTTGGATTTATTTGGACAAGACGCAATGTAAATACCACTCGGTACACACGTCAACCACAGTACACTATTTATGATTGGTCAATCAATTCACCTGGTGATGTTGTTGCTGACTATACTAAAAATAGAAACGGTAATTTTAATGTAAGCGCTGCATTTTCTTCTGTTCTTAAAAAGACGCATACAATAAAAATTGGTGGTGAATTGCAGCTTTATACAATTAGAAATTATCAATTTGGTAATGAAGGTATCTTTACGTTATCCGGATTGCTTGCAAACATGGGTCCTACAGACACAAAGAGATTAATTTATATTGGAAGAGGTGTAAATAATTACGGATATGATTTGTATGGTAATGAATATAATGGTGAAGATAATACAATTACCGGAGCAAATGCCCCTCATAAACCAGTATTTGGTGCTGCATATATTCAGGATAAAATTGAATATAATGACCTTATAATCAATGTAGGTTTCCGGTTTGATTATATTAATGTGGATAATAAGGCGCTGAAAAATCCAGCAAGACCTGAAGAAACTTTTAATAAAGATACCAAAGAACTGCTTGGAGATGCAAATGGAAATCCTATCGGTTTGGTAGATGTACCAACATTTAATGCAATAAGTCCCCGTTTAGGTTTTTCATTCCCTGTTACTGATAATACAGTATTCCATGCTCAATATGGAAAATTTGTTCAGCAGTCAAGATTAAGGGATATGTATCAGGGTTATTATACAACATCAAATAACTTAAGCGGTGGATTCTTCATCCCAGCCCCTATTGGTTTTTCAGTTAGACCAACAAGAACAACACAGTATGAGATTGGTTTTACCCAGCAAATAGGAGAAATAGCTTCCTTCGATATTACGGGTTATTATAAGGACATTGCTGACCAGGTTGTTTATGATCAAGCATATACTACCAATTCAAGATATGGTGCTTATGCTGTTTTAATAAATGGAGATTTTGCAACAACAAAAGGGTTGGAAATTTCCTTTAATATGCGCAGACAGCAAAGATTTCAGGTTAATGGGTCAATTTCTTTTCAGGATGCACAAGGAACTGGATCTTTTCCAAATTCCAATAGAGGTATAGTCGGTGCTCCACTTGATGGCGTTACCCGATTTAAACCTCAATATATTTCTCCTCTTGAATTCAATAATGGAGTAAGAGGCACATTGAACATTGACTATCGTTTTGGAAAAGATGATGGTCCTTCGATTTTACAAGAATTCGGAATAAACGCACTGTTAACATTCAATAGTGGACACCCATATACAACCGGTACTGGTGGTGCAAGCCTTGAAGCTGATGCGCGTGATAGGCAACCTATTGAACCTTTAGGCTCTTCTACTACTCCATGGAATTACCAGGTTGATTTACGTATTGATAAGTCGGTAAGCTTTTTTGATAAAGTAAAATTGAATATCTACGTTTACGTAATAAACCTATTAGATACCAGAAATATTCAAAATGTATTTATGAGAACCGGCTCAGCCGAGGATGATGGATACTTAACAACCCCAGGAATAGGATTGGAAAGAGGTTTGGCAAATCCTGAATATGCGAATTTGTACCGCGCTGTAGAACTGGGTTATTATGAACAATGGTCTGCTGCAACAACAGGCGCGGCATATACCACAGCACCTAATATTTTTGGACCACCTAGACAGATTAGATTAGGTATCAGGCTTGAGTATTAATGGTTCTTAATCTAAAAAATAAATACAAGGAGATTAAATAAATATGAATACTAAAACAATTAGTTTCCTGCTTCTCTTGGTGCTTGGATTTACTCTTAGCATTAATGCAGAAGGGGATAAAAAAGATTGGAAAAAATTAACCAAAGTACAGGTTGAAGCCTCCCCAATCAGAACATTTTTAAATATTAATAATGTATTTACTGTTATTAAAAATGATGGAATTACAGATATTGATAGAGACGAACAGAATTCTGGATTAATTTTTCCAAAGGGAAGTGGAAAAACTGCATGCTTCCAGACTGGTTTACTATGGGGTGGAAGAGCCCCCGGTGATCCTCAAGTAAGAGTCGGTGGTACTTTTTATTCTACCGGACTTCAGGGTGGAAAAATAACGGATAGCGGTTTACCTTATGATCAATTACACTCAACTACAAACGAAGATCCTTTATATAGAATATATAGGGTGCGGAGAGACGTTTATCCAGGTGGACCCACAGTGGATTTATCATCTGAAATTAATAGTAATGAAGGTTCTGCTGCTCAAATCAGAGCACAATATGAATTAGACTGGGATCAATGGCCAGCCACTGGTGGAGCACCGTTTGAAGATAAAAATGGAAACGGTACTTATGAACCGGCAACAGATATACCTGGTTTCCCTGGTTCAGATCAAACAATTTGGTGCGTAGCTAACGATCTGAATTCCGGAAATACCCGTGACCTTTATGGAACACAACCGATGGGAATGGAATTGCAGATGACTTACTGGGCTTATAACCGGGCTGGTGCATTAGGAAATATGTTTTTTAGGAAATATATTCTTATTAACAAAAGCAATGTAACTTATGATAGCGTGTATGTTACTCTTATATCTGATGTTGACCTTGGAAATGCCACAGATGATTATGTAGGATGTGATACAACTTTAAGTTTAGGCTTCTGCTATAATGCTAATGCAGTTGATGCTACTTATAATCCTCTTCCACCACCTTCAATAGGATTCGACTTTTTCCAGGGTCCTCTTATAAAAGGTATAGCCGGGCAAGATAAAAATAAAAATGGTATTGATGATGCTTTAGACTATGGTCTCCGTAGCGGCAAACGTATTGGTCCAGGATGGATAAATATACCTATGACTTCCTTCTTTTATTTTGCAAGAGGTGATGCAAACGTAACAGACCCAACTCGAAGTGCTGTTGCTGGTGCAACTGAAATGTATAATTTCTTCCAGGGGCGCATTGGCAAAACAGGACAATTTTTTGTAGACCCAAATACTGGTAGACCTACTACTTACGTAATGCCCGGAGATCCATTAACAGGCCAGGGTTGGCTTGATGGACAAATATTATCTGCTGGCGACCGGAGACAGGGGCAAGCATCTGGTCCATTCACTATGGCGCCTGGTGATACACAAGAAGTTGTTGTTGCAGAATTATTAGCAGGTGCAATCCCAGGTGTGGATCGCATTTCTGCAGTTGGTCTTCTAAAATTTTATGATAAAACTGCACAAGATGCTTTTGATAATAATTTTGATTTACCTACAGCTCCTCCCACACCTGAAGTTAATATACCAGGCAGTTATGATCCGGTTGCAAAGGTAAATTATGCACTTGATAAAAAAATTATTCTTGATTGGGGAGAAAATACAAATGCAGTAAAAGCAACTGAGGATTTTGAGGCTAAGGGATATAAATTTGAAGGATATAATGTTTATCAATTACCAAACATTTCTGCCTCAATAAGTGAAGGTGTTAGAATTGCAACTTACGATGCTATAGATAATATTTTAAAAATAGAAGGTCAATTCTTTGATATTTCTACTGGCGCAGTTGCAGTAAAAGTACAGCAATTTGGTAATGACACTGGATTAAAGCGCTACATAGAAATAACAACTGATGCTTTGAAAAGCGGTATTCCGCTAATTAATGGAATCAAATATTATTTTGCAGTTACTTCTTATGCCTTTAATCCAAATGCAACTATTACAAATTTGGAAAACCCTCTAACAATTTATACAATCATTCCAACTAGTGTTGCTCCAGGAGAAATTGTACAAGATTACGGTAACACTTCAGCAGCAAATATCAAGCATACTGGCACTGCTGATGCCAGAGTTAACGTATTAGTTGTGGATCCGACAAAATTAACTGGTCATGAATATCAAGTATTTTTTGATCAGCAAAGTTATTACCTGGATTCAGATGGAATTTGGAAAACCACCAACTTTCCTGATTCAATTGGTAAGAAGTTGGGGAAAGATGTTTCTCCTTCTACATTAGATTTAAGAGCTATATATGCAACCAGACCCGGAACAATAGATTTAAATTTTACTTTAAATCTTGTTTCTCCAACAGAAGCATATGCCGACGGAATAACACTTACTTTACCGCAAGGCATGGTTATTAATAGTGCAGCTACAATAACTGCTGGCGGAGGAGATGTTACTCCTATTGTTGAAGGCAATGTAATTAAATATGGTTTAGTACAAGGTGATACTACCCAAAATGGTTTGTTTCATGGAGGAGAAGTATTAAGAATAAATGTTAATTCATTTACTTTACCATTAAGCGTTAACTACATCATTCACGATGATGGTTATGGATCTGGAGGCAACCCGATAAATGCAACAGGAACAGCAACGGTTACCAAGATAGGAAATCATTTTGTAACGCAGAACCAATGGAATGTAAAGGATATAACAACAGATAAAGTGGTTTTAGAAGACCAGACCATATTTTCTGGTTTAGATATTTATGCGGGCGAACTAGGTCCTGGTGGTTCTACAAAAAGTTCTGTAAAAAATGTTGGAGTTGAAGCTAATATTATTCTAGATGGTTTACAATTCCAGGTAATAGGTAGTTTTCTTGCCCCAACTGTTTATGATCATTTAACTTTAAATGGCAGACCTCTTCCGCTGGGAGATGGTACTGGAGATCCTTGGGATTTAACTGACTATAGAGCCTTTGGTAATGCTACCGGCACTGCAAACGAAGCTGTTGGATATGGAACTTTAACCATTAATGATTTGCAGCAGGACTATGAATTTAGATGGACAGGTGAATTGGGTGATACAGTTATTAATGGGCAGACTATTCAAATTACAAAATCTGGTGGATCATATGCCACAATGTATGGTGCCAGGCAGTATAGCATAGCTAATCATCCTCTTAATCCTAATCCAGGCACAGACGCCAGATTTTTGGTCCGTGTTCCATTTGAGGTTTGGAATTTGGATAAAAACATTCAGGTAAATTACCAAATTTATGATCGTGGACAAGCTAATCCAGCGGCAAATGGCTTTAAGGTTTGGAATACTGATGCCAGGATGTATTGTGAGATTATAAATACTCCTTATAAAATGGAAGTAGTACCCGATCAAAGCCCTAATGCTACCTGGACTAATGTCTGGTACAAATCAAGATTTACAAAGGGAGATGTAATTGGTATGTATTTCGCAAATCCAATCCAACCAGGATTAGATTTTTATGCATTTACTTCTCTGGCTCCAAATTATTCTGTTACAAAAGCAAAAACTGATATAAACAAAATAAATGTATTCCCTAACCCATATTATGGAGTAAACTCCGAAGAGTTAAATAAATATAATCGCTTTGTAACCTTTACTCATTTACCGGATAAAGCAACAATCAGATTATTTAATCTTGCAGGTATTTTAGTAAAAATAATTAATAAGGATAATAACTCAACCTATCAAAGATGGGATTTGGCAAATGACAACGGTTTACCAGTAGCAAGCGGATTATATATCGCATATATCGATATGCCCGAACTTGGTAAAACTAAAATCCTAAAGGTTGCTATCATTCAAGAGCAACAAATCTTAGATAGGTTTTAATAACTAACAAAGTTTAATTTAAGGAGTTTATAATGAAAACAATGAATATTTTTATGGTATTATTCCTTGTTCTCATACTGGGATTGAATACAGCATATGCGGGTGCAGGTAACCGAACTGGTACCGGCGGCGCTTCGCAGTTGCTAATCCCTGTCGGAGTTCGAGGTATTTCAATGGGTGAACAGGGTGTGGCTACTTCCAAGGGAATTGAAGCACTTTTTTGGAATCCTGCTGGAATTTCGAAAATGCGAAATTCTACCGAAGTAATATTTTCTCATATGAATTATATTGCTGATATCGGTCTTGAATATGGTGCTGTTGCCTCTAATGTTACTGGCTTTGGTACGGTTGCCCTTAGTGTTAAGTCACTTTCAGTTGGAGATATTCCAGTAACTACTACTCGTGATCCTGATGGAAACGGAACAATGTTTTCACCTCAATATATAACAGCCGGTTTATCTTTTTCCAGATTATTGTCTGACAAGATTTCTGTTGGTCTTACTGCAAATTTTGTTACAGAATCACTTGGCAATGCAAGTGCGAGTGGTCTTGCATTTGATATAGGTGTTATGTATGATAATTTAGCTGATCTATCAGGATTAAGCTTTGGCATTGTTCTAAAAAATCTGGGTCCTCAGATGAAATATGATGGCTCTGCTTTGTATGTTCAGGCTGATGTTACAGATTTTGGTAGACCACCACAGTACTACAAAATAACTACTGCTGGATTTGAGTTACCAACTGTATTCCAACTCGGTTTTGGTTACAGACCTCAAATTGATGAAGTAAATAATTTACTGGCTTCAGTATCATTTCAAAATAATAACTTCTCCGATGATGAATACCGGTTAGGTTTAGAATATGGATATAAAAGTACATTTTTTATACGAGGTGGTTATTCATTAGCACCACAGGCATTAAAGGACAATTATATTTATGGTCTTACTGCCGGTTTAGGAGTAAATTACGAGTTTGAAGGTATTGATTTAAAAGTAGATTATGCGTACAGAGATGTAAAGTATTTCGATGCAAATCATATTTTCTCAATTGGAGTTGGATTCTAAAATTCAACAATTCCTTTTATTCAAACCCCGTCAGAAATGCCGGGGTTTTTTATTATCAGCAACTAATAATTATTTGAAGAAATATCTTTCATCTTTATATTTGGCTATAATGCAGGAATTATAATGAAAGGGTTGATCCAGGTAGCGGGAATAGTAGACATGGCAGAAGCCCAAATGGTAATGGAAATTGGTGTACACTATCTCGGTTTTCCGTTAAGACTAACTGTAAATAAAGAAGATACCACCGAAGAGGAGGCTGTAGAAATAATCAAATCCATTAAATACCCGCACAAAAGTGTATTGATAACCTACCTGAATAAAGCGGAAGAAATTATTGAGTTCTGCAATAAGTTAAATGTAGGGGTTGTGCAGCTTCATGGAAAGATTAAAAAAGAGGAATTAGAAAAAGTTAAAGCTATTAAACCTGAAATAGAAATTATTAAAAGTTTGGTTGTTCGTAAAAATAATTATTCAGAGCTGGTAAAAACTATTGAAACACTTTTACCATGGACAGATGCTTTTATAACCGATACTTTTGATCCATCAACCGGAGCTGAGGGTGCAACGGGTAAAACACACAATTGGAAAATCAGTAGAAAACTTGTTGAGCTATCTCCTAAACCGGTTATTCTTGCGGGTGGACTTAATCCGAACAATGTTAGACAAGCAATTCTTGAAACCAATCCTGCCGGGGTTGATGTTCATACCGGTGTGGAAACAAAGGACGGAAGAAAGAGTTACGATCTTGTAAAAAGATTTGTTGAGGAAGCTAAAATTGCTTTTTCCTTATCATAAAAATTTTGTGTTTGTTCATTCAAATAAAACAGTTTCAAATTGAACTCAATATATATTTTTAGGAGGAATAAAAATGGGAATCTTTGGTAAAGGTAAAAGGATATTTGATGCAATCGGCAAGATTAAGGGTCCACATTCTTTTATGATTCAAGGAAAGAAAATAACTTGCCAACATTGTGGTGGTGAAAAGTTTGAAAAAGGTTCTGCCTTATTAAATACAGCAGGTTTAACTTTTTTAGATCTGGATTGGGCTAATAGATCTGCAACTATTCTTATCTGCACATCTTGTACTAAAATACAATGGTTCCTTAAAGAACCGGATGTTACAGATTTATAAATAATTTATTTAGGATAGTTATGAAACTAAAAATTTTATTGCCCATAATTTTAGCAATTATTATTTTTTCATTTTGTATTGCTCAAGAAAAATATGATGTCTTTTCATTCGAGCAGGAATTAACTCTACCCGGTACACCAGAAATAATTTATGATGCAATTACTGGCGACATAAGCGGATGGTGGGATCATTCATTTTCAGAAAAGCCATATAAACTTTATATCGACGCTAAACCTGGTGGTGGCTTTTATGAAATATATAACGAGTCTGGTGATGGGGTTCTACATGCCACTGTTATTGTTGCCGATCGTGGTAAGATGTTAAGGTTTGATGGTCCGCTTGGACTTTCTGGCAAAGCAGTTCAATTAGTTACAACTTACTTTTTTGAACCGGTGGGAAAGGATTCAACAAAACTTAAATTGGAAGTTCATGCTTCCGGAGAAGTTGAAGAAGGAACTTCAGCGATAGTAGAAAAGGTCTGGCACCACTTTTTATTCGAGAGGTTTAAACCATACATAATTGAAAAGAAATATTTAATTAAAAAATGAGAATGTGATGAAGTAATATTTTACCAGGAACGTGAAGATAAAGTTGCTAAAGTTATTTCTTCATTTTTTTTCTCTGGAATATAATATTTATTCTTTTTGAAGAACCGGCTATGTTATCATAAATGTGATCCAATTATTTAAGTTGGCTGTTGTTCAATATGGGCAGCAGGATTTCCTTCCGATTTATCTACCCAGGCTGCAAGCACAATATCACCGGTAACATTAACAACAGTTCTACTCATATCAAGAACTCTGTCCACTCCAAGAATAATTCCTATTCCTTCAGCCGGAATGCCAACTGTTTGTAAAACCATAACAACCATCGGTAAAGAGCCGCCGGGAACACCTGCTGTACCAACTCCCGCAAGAATTGAAAGTGCTACAACTAAAAGCTGTTGACCAATATTTAAATCAATGCCATAAAATTGAGCTAAGAACAAAACGGTTATTCCTTCATACAAAGCGGTACCATTTTGATTTGCAGTTGAACCAACAGTTAAAACGAAGTTGGAGATGTCCTTATTCAATTTTAATTTTTCTGTGGCAACTCTTATTGATGTTGGAAGAGTTGCATTAGAAGAACTTGTAGAAAATGCTGTAATAATAACTTCAGTAATATTTCTAAAAAATTCTTTCGGACTTTTTCTGGCAGCAAACTTTATTATTGCTCCATAAGTAATTACAAAATGAAGTGTCAATGCAAACATCACAACAAAAATATATTGGGCAAGTGTTGAAATAATTTGAAATCCAAGTTGCGAAGCAGTAGAAAAAATTAATGCTGCAACGCCAAATGGAGCTAACCTCATTGCAAAATCAATTATCTTCATAACTACATCGTACAATCCCTGAAGCACTTTAGTTAATCCTTCAGTTCTTTCCGACTTACTAACTGCCATCGCTATTCCAAAAATTAACGCGAAGAACATGATTGAAAGCAATCCGCCACCACGGTAGTTTGGATCGAACGCGCTAACAATATCTACAAATGGATTACGAGGAATTATTTCTACAAGGATTTGAATTAAATTTTTTGATTCCTTTGCAGTACTAACAATATTTGAAACAGCCTGGTTGTTAGAAAGAGTTTGCATCAATGCCTGCCGGTTTGCGGCGGAAATGCCAACACCGGGTTGAACAAGGTTTACAAGAATAATTCCAATCAAAACTGAAACAGCGGTAATAACAATAGTAAATGCCAACGATTTAAATCCAACTCTTCCAATCTTCCGGATATCACTGAAGTCTGCAACACCAAGAACAATTGCGGTAAAGATGAGTGGGACAATAATCATAAAAATCATTCGCAGGAAAATCTGCCCTGCTGGGTAAGCAATGTTACTTACAATCCACTGAACCTGCGGATTACCATTTAGAAATATATTGCAAAGCAATCCGGCAATAAGCCCAACTGCCAAACCGATAAAAATCCTGGTGTGTAATGGAAGTTTTTTCTTCATAAAAGTAATTCAACTTTTGCTTTTGCAAAGTTAGGAAAATATTTTTTGGCGGGAAAGGAGAATCTGAAAAGTAAGTTCAAATTAAACAAACAAGGCTCCCGATCGATTCGGAAGCCTTGAAACTATTTTAATCTATTCTAATACCAGAGTCATAATAGAGTGCGCCGTGCAATCGGTTTTAACTATGCTGTTATCGAGCCAGGTATCAAAATTAATATTATTTTCTGTTTGGTTCATAACTACTACAGCTATTTTACCATCAGGATTAATAAAGGCAGTTGCTAAAAGATCATCGGAATTGGAAGAGCATATTATTCTCTTTGCACCGGGGCGTATGAATTTTGAAAAATGTCCGAGATAATAAAATGAATTCATGTATGTAAGTTCACCAGTTTTGGTATTACAGATAATTGGAGCCATACAAAAATTCCCAACGTGATTTGGTCCACCTTGCTCATCAAGAATAACATTCCAGGCAGTCCAACCCGCAGCCCAGTTGTTTAAATCATTAATCATCGATCTTCCAAAAACTTCTCCCCATTTCCATTGATTAAGGCTGTCAGGATAGAAAGTAGCTTCAGTGCCTTCTGTAAAAACCAATTCTTTTTCCGGATAAGCATCGTGTAATAATTTTACATTGTTAAAATGATCTCCAACATACCAATGAAATCCTGTTCCCCAAACATATTTTGAAGCCTCTGGATCATCGTATAAAACTTTTGCACGCTGGTACATTAAGCCACGGTTATGATCCCAAATCATGAGTTTAAGATTTGATAATCCGGCACTTTTTAATGTTGGTCCCAAATAATTTTTAACAAAATCTCTTTCTTCTTCAGCAGTAAAAATACAAGATTCCCATGTTTGAACAGCCATTGGTTCATTCTGAACTGTTAATCCCCACATCGGTATTCCTAACTTTTCATATTCTTTTACAAAGCGTATAAAATAGTTTGCCCAGGTTTGATTGTATTCGGAAAGTAATTTACCTCCTTTCAGCATATCGTTGTTTGTTTTCATCCAGCCAGGAGGGCTCCATGGAGAAGCAAATAATTTCATTTCATTGCCAGCTTTATTAAAAGCTGCTTTTATAAAAGGAATTTTAAATTTAAGATCATGTTCAATTGTAAAGTGTTCCAAATTTTTGTCACCAGGCACTTCAGCATAAGTATAACTGGAACTTGAAAAGTCGCTGCTGTGAATTGAAGTACGGCAAAGTGAAAAACCAATTCCTTTTTCTTTATCGAAAAATGCCGTTAAAATTTCCTGCTGTTTATCTACTGGCAATTTATAAAATGTTTCAGCGGATGCATCTGTCAATGCGCCACCAATCCCAACCAAAGTTTGAAAAGTTTTATCTTTATCAAGTACAATAGTCGGTCTTCGTTCATCTGGTTGTACAAGAGTTTCAAAACTTAAAGATTCTTTTAGGGCAATTCTGTTGTTTGTGTTTTGGGCGGTTAAATAAACATTTACTTTCTTATAATGATTTTTAGGTGAAGCTTTACCGCTGATTGCCGGATTTTCTGCTGAAGTACTAATTCCAGATAGACAAGCAATTAGTATAACAGTTATGAACACACCGGGCAGCATTTTTTTAATGATTAACTGCATTAATTTTCTCCTGAAAAAAAATTCTATTTTAAAATACTTTCTAAAGATAAATAATTATGAATAAAATATTATATCAATTATTTGAAATTAATGACACCAATTGTTTAAAGATGCTTCTGTTTTCTCTTTAAAATGAATCGGAACAGTTCTTAATTAACTATTCCTTAACGGCTGTACCAAACAATGGAAAATATTTATTCCCATTATTAGCAAGCTTTTCTAACCACAACTCCTCGAGTGTTGAAATATCTTTAGTGTAATTATAAGTTGCATCTTCCTTGGGTTCAAGCTGGTCTAAAATTTCAAATACAACACCACTTTCACCATACTTATTCCAGGATTCCTGAAGGACTTTTATTTTATGCGATCCAAACTTCAACTCAAATTTATGTCTGTTGAAGATACCATTTAGATTTTGACTGCTGCCAATGTAAATACTGTCATCAAGTAAATTTTTAATCTGATAAACTCCCATAGGCGGGTGAGTTAATTTATAATTTCTTTTTATTTCTGAACGGCTTTCCATTTTGCTTTTTCCTGTATGTAAGGATTTCAATTTGCTGAGTTTAACTATTTATTCTGCTTCCGATTTCTTTATAAAAACTGAAGCCAGAACACTTACAACCAAACATAAAATAATTACCCCAAGTGATATCTCAACCGAAATATGAACATATCCGGAAATGAGCATCTTTATTCCCACCAAAAATAAAATAACTGAAATACCATATTTCAGGAATCTGAATAAATTTAGAATACCAGTAAGTGCAAAGAACAAGGAGCGTAATCCCAGGATGGCAAAAAGATTTGAAGTGATAGCAATAAAGGAATCCCTGGTGATTGCAAGTACCGCGGGAATGGAATCTACCGCAAATATAACATCGGTGGATTCAATAAGAATCAATGTAATAAAAGCTATGGTTCCATATGTTTTTTTATTCTCTTTTACAAAAAAATGATCCGAATTATAATTCATCTTGATTTTTAAAAATCTGGATGCAAGTTTTACAAAAATATTTTTTTCAGGTTCAATCTTTTCATCTTTTGCCGTTAGCATTTTATAAGCAGTATAAATAAGAATTGCGCCAAATACATAAATCATAAACTCAAATTTTTCAATTAAGCTTACACCAGCAATAATGAAAAGTATCCTTAAAACTACAGCACCCAATATTCCCCATTTTAAAATTCTTGGTTGGTTTTTATCCTGGATTCCCATAACAGAAAAAATCATTATAAAAACGAAAAGATTATCAACTGAAAGAGAATACTCTACCAGGTAGCCAGCAACAAATTCAAAGGCTTTCTCACCACCGTTAGGGAAATAGAAGTAAATAGCGCAGGCAAAAACCAGAGCAGTTACAATCCAAATGAGGGACCAGATGAGAGCAATTTTAACTCTTATCTTTCCTTTCCGATGATCTGTAACAATCATATCTATGGTAAAAACAGATATAAATATCAAAATGAAGATTAGCCAAAACGCAAAATGAATTTCCATCATCTTTAAATTACAATTGATTTGTTGCTTTGAAAATAAAGCAACATTAGCGAAAAAGCAATTTTAAAAATGGAAAGAAGTAAGAACTTAAGTAAGATAAATTTAGTAAGATGGGTTAACTATTAAATCTTGATTCTTCATTCTTAACTCTTATTGGTTCTGGCTTTGATTCTTTAATAATAATAGAAACAAGAACTGAAATTAATAGTGTTAGAATAATAAATCCCAGCGAAGTAATAATTGGAATCTGATACCATTTGGAAATCAACATTTTTATCCCAACAAATAGAAGTATAAAAGCTACACCGCTTTTAAGAAATCTGAACATATGCATTATCCCTTCAAGCGCGAAAAAAAGAGAAATTAAACCGAGTACAGCAAAAACATTTGAGGTAATAACAATAAAGGAATCTTGCGTAATACCTAAAATTGCCGGAATAGAATCCATAGCAAATACAATGTCTGTTGTTCCAATCAAAATAAAAATAAGAAACAGAGTTGTTGCATAAATATTCCCACCCTTTTTTAGGAAGAAGCGAAAACCATCCTGCTTGGTTTCGATTTTAAAATATTTTGAAGTAGCACGATAAAACATATTCTTTTCAGGCTCAATTTCATTATCATCCATAAAAGCCATTTTATAAGCGGTATAGATTAACACAACTCCAAAGATATAAATAAAGAAATGGAAGCGATGAATCAGCTCAACTCCAAAAAGTATAAAGACTATGCGAAGAAAGATTGATAGTAAAATTCCAATTTTTAACATTTTGGGTTGATTATTTTCAGTTATACCCATAACTGAAAATATCATAATGAAAACAAAAAGATTATCAATCGATAGAGAATACTCTGTTAAATAACCGGCAATAAATTCAAATGCTTTTAACTTTCCTTCCGGAAAAAAGAAATAAATACTAACACCATAAAAGAGAGCTACAGAAATCCAAATGCCGGTCCACATTAATGCAGTTTTAATTTTTATCCTACCATCACGATGATTGGTAACAAACATGTCTATAGAAAAGACAATAATAAAAATGGAAATGAATGCGATCCAGAAGAAAAAGTGTGTGTTCATGATTTTTAACAAAAGTTTATTTTAGAAATATTGGAATTAGCGTAATATATATTCCAGCAATTATTGCAGTAGTAATTACTCCACTAATGTTTGCACCAATTGCTTCTGCCAGAATTAAAGAATCTGGGTTTACCTCGTGAACTGATTTTTGTGCAACTTTAGCAGTTGTTGGTACACAGCTTACACCAGCAATTCCAATAACAGGATTAAATTTTCCTTTTGTTATAAAATACATTATATATCCACCAATGATTCCACCAATACCTGAAAGCAAGAGAGAAACAATTCCAAGTACAAGCAGAATTAATATTTTTGGATTTAAAATTAAATGAGCCTCACACAATACACCAAGCAGCAATCCTAGAAAGAATGTTGAACCATATAGTAATGGGCCACCGATAAAATCAATTAAATGCTGAAGTCCAGATTCGCGAATAGCGACACCAACAAATAAAGATAAAAACAGTGGTGCCGCAACTGGAAACATTAAACACAAAACTGTACAAGTAACAACAGCAAAAGTCATCTTCTCCGAAGAAGTAATCGGTCTCACTCTCTTCTTAGGTGGTTCCATTTTAATCGCTCTAAGTTTTTTAGGAACCAATAATTTAATTAAATAAGGATAACCTCCATACGTTAATCCTAAATAGAGATATGCCACTACGGTAATTGGAACAAACAATTCTTTAGACAGAACTAAGGAAGTGAAGAGTACCATTGGTCCATCTGCTCCACCAACCATTGCAATTGATGCAGAGTCTCTTAAATTCAAACCAAGTGCATAAGCTATTGGAACTGTTGCAAACGTACCAAGCTCTGCACAGATTGCCAGAAACATACTTAAAAACGGGCGGGCAAGTAAAAAACCTACATCAAGCAAAACACCAATACCCATAAAAACAAAGCAAGCGATTAAACCATTACTGAATGTAAATGTATAAATTGGCTGGAGGAAGTTGATTTGCAAAGCATCAAGAAGTAGTTTAGGATCTGTAATTAAAGGATCAACAAAAAGATTTCCCTGGGAGCCATTAGGCATAAAAAGAATTCCGCCATTTATTGCAGCCATACCCAATCCCATAGGAATCATAAGCAGCGGTTCAAGTACTCCTTTTTTTCCAAGGTATACCAACAGCATGCCTAAAAGCATTAGTCCAATTCGAGCAATTAAAATTATTGGTTCTGAATTAACAAGTGTTGCTATTCCTTGAAACAGATTTAATATGTCGTTCGGATTCATCAGTGTCCTTTACATTAATTTCATCACATCACAATTGTTCGTCGTCTTTGGATAACCGTATAAACCAAAAAATTACTTTTATTAAAAATGCAACGAAGAACGAAATCACTATTGCGATTCCATACATAAGCAAAGTTTGTAGGATTATTTTGAACAAATTAGTCTTCCATTAATAAAAATATTCTTTGAATGAACATGGATACATAAAATTATAAATCATTCACACTTAATTTGATTTTAGTGTTCTGATCAATTACCAATCTCAATAAGTATATCACCTTCCAGTACCGGATCACGGGGATTTACTTTTATTGCAGAAACAATTCCTTCTTTATCGGATTTAATATTATTCTCCATCTTCATTGCTTCTAATGTTAGCAAATGATCACCAATTTTAACAACATCCCCAACTTTAACATTAATATTCAATATTGTGCCTGGTAATGGAGATCTTATAAATCCAACACCTTTAGGAGCTGAGGGTTCGGCAGTGCGTTTAATTGATTTTGAAATATCTGTAGATGGTTCAGCTTTAGAGCGTATTAGCGTAGGTGTTTTTGTCTGCTGAATTTTTTTATCTACTTCAACGCTGTACTTTGTTCCGTTCACAACTACTTCAGCAACATTGTCTTCAATATTTACAATATCAACATCGTACTGGTTCTGATTAATCTTAAATTTAAATTTCTTCATTTTATTTCTCTTTGATTATCTTCTTGGATTTTGTCTTAAGCTGTAAATCTTAGAACTCCATGGAGAATATGGACGAATAACTCTTTGCATTGTTAACATCATCGATTCGTAATCATGTACATCTTTTAAATAAAGATGAATTGCTAAACCAATCGCTGCGTAAACTTCACCTTCTTTTCCTAAACTGCTGGCTTCTCTTTGTACTTCTTCCATTTCCTTAAAGGAACTTCCGAATTCAATCCGCTTGCTTTCCTTCTTCTTAAAAAATTTCATTTCTATTCCCTCTTTTATAACGGAAGATTATCATGTTTCTTCGGAGGCATCGAATCTTTCTTTGTTGCTAAAGATTGTAAAGCTCTAATAATTCTGAAGCGCGTATTTATTGGCTCGATAACATCATCGATGAAACCATACTTAGCGGCAACATAAGGAGAGGCAAATTTATTCCTGTATTCATCTTCTTTCTTCGCCAGGAATTCAACTCTTTCTTTTTCATCTGTAATTTCAGAAAGTTCTTTGTTGTGAAGAATTTCTATTGCCCCGCGTGGACCCATAACTGCTATTTCGGCTGTTGGCCATGCGTAATTGATATCTCCGCGTAAATGTTTTGAGCCCATTACATCATAAGCACCACCATATGCTTTACGAAGTATTACAGTTATTTTGGGAACTGTTGCTTCGCCATAAGCATAAAGTAATTTTGCTCCGTGAATAATTATTCCACCATATTCTTGAGCAGTGCCAGGTAAAAAGCCAGGTACATCCACTAATGTTACAATTGGAATATTGAATGCATCGCAGAAGCGAACAAACCGTGCTGCTTTTCGCGAGGCATTTATATCAAGTACACCAGCTAAGTAGCTTGGTTGATTTGCCACAATTCCAACTGGTTGCCCATTAAAGCGGGCAAAGCCAATGATTATATTTGGTGCATAATGTCTTTGTATTTCAACAAATTCATTGTAATCTGTAATAAGATGAATAACATCTTTCATATCATAAGGTTTGGAAGAATCCTCAGGGATAATATGGTTTAAAGTATCTTCTAATCTTTCAATCGGATCGTCACAAGGAATGACTGGCGGATCTTCCAGATTATTTTGCGGCAAATAGCTCATTAGTTTCCGAATCAATAATATTCCTTCCTGCTCATCATCAGCAACAAAATGTGCTACTCCTGATTTTGAACCGTGAACCATAGCACCGCCAAGTTGTTCATCAGTTACTGTTTCACCAGTTACTGTTTTTACAACTTTGGGACCAGTTACAAACATATAGCTTGTATCTTTCACCATTATTGTAAAATCAGTTAATGCTGGGGAATAAACGGCACCACCGGCACAAGGACCAAAGATAGCAGAGATTTGCGGAACAACTCCAGAAGCCATAATGTTGCGTTGGAAAATTTCGGCATAGCCGCCTAAACTTTTTACACCTTCCTGAATACGTGCACCGCCAGAGTCGTTTATTCCAATTACAGGTGCACCAACCTTCATAGCTTTGTCTAAAACTTTACAAATTTTCATAGCATACATCTCAGAAAGCGAGCCGCCAAAAACTGTAAAGTCCTGAGAAAAAACATAAACTAATTTCCCATCAATTGTTCCATATCCAGTAACTACTCCATCCGATAAAAAATCCTGTCCCTTCAATCCAAAGTCAATACATCGGTGCGAAACAAACATATCGAATTCTTCAAAACTTCCTTCATCCAAAAGCATATCAATTCTTTCGCGGGCAGTAAATTTTCCTTTCTTATGCTGCGATGCAATTCTTTTTTCGCCACCGCCTAAACGTGCTTTATCGCGCATCTCCATCAATTCTTGAATTTTGTCTTCAATAGCCATCGCTTCTCCTGATAAAGTTTATTTCATTAATAATTCGTTTATAAGTAAAACTAATATGAAATTCCAAATTCCAATCCCGCAGTGCGGGACTAAATCCCAAACAAATACTAATATCTAATTTCCAATAAAACAGATTAATTTTTAGTCATTTGAATTTAGTTGTCTATCAGTATTTGAAATTTAGTATATCATATTTTTATTTATGTTCACACAACTCAGTTAAAACGCCGCCTGTTGATTTTGGATGAAGGAAAGCAATGTTTAGTCCTTCTGCACCTTTGCGTGGAGTTTTATCAATAAGTTGTATTCCTTTTGCTTCAACTTCTTTTAACACATTCGCCAAATCATTAACAGCAAAAGCTATGTGATGAATTCCTTCACCTTTTTTTTCAATAAACTTGGCAACTGATCCATCTTCAGAAGTAGATTGTAATAATTCAATTTTAGTTTGTCCAACCATAAAAAAAGCAGTCTTTACTTTTTGATCAATCACTTCCTCAACAGCATAGCATTTCAATCCAAGTATATTTTCATAATACTTAATTGATTCATCCAAATTCTTAACTGCAATTCCAATATGTTCAATATGTGTAGGATTCATTCCAACTCCATTTTTTAGTTTAGAGTGAAGAACGTAGAGTGAAGAATTAAAAAAGTAGAATATTCTTCATTCCTCGTTCTTCACTCTTAGTTCTACGTTCTTAGTTCTATGTCAAGTCCTAAAATTAATTTACACTTTTAGCTTCTAACTTCTATTAGAGCATGAGCTAACGGAAGGAGGGCGTAGCCCGACTGGAGTTAGCTCATGCTCTCTAAAAATTTTCTTTAACCTCTCACGCTGATACTTTTCA